>JAOZSY010000057.1:3368-13255 GCA_029939445.1 Bacteroidales bacterium | reverse complement strand
CTAATATATACCATATTCAAGTATTAATTTAAAGACGTTTATTTAGAACAGAATTGCATTATCTACATACTATTTATAAGAAAGATATTACTACACACTGTATATCTGTGCTTTACATGCATTATTTAGATATATTACAAATTACAAATAAACCCTTCTAATTAGGTATTTCAATACCTCTAATTAAAATATATTATTTATATTTGCACTACTTAAAATTCAGACAAACAGTATGCAAGTTATTTTCGTTCTAATTACAATCAGTTTATTTGTTGCCCTTGGCTTTCTTGGAGCATTTTTATGGGCTGTAAAAACTAATCAATATGAAGATGATTATACACCATCTGTCAGGATTCTTTTTGATGATGAATTACCAAATAAAGACACAAAAGATAATAATTAACTAATTTTACTCATTAAATTAAATTTTTATGGAACAACAAACATTTTACTATGACAATAAAATTGTAAGGCTGTTTGGTGGCGTCACAATTTTATGGGGCGTTGTAGGAGTACTGGTTGGGTTACTAATTGCATTGCAATTAGCATTTCCTGCGATGAACTTCAATCTGCCTTGGCTAACTTTTGGTCGTTTACGCCCATTACATACCAATGCAATTATTTTCGCCTTTGTAGGTAACGGTATTTTCACTGCAGCATATTACAGCATGCAGCGACTACTAAAAACAAGAATGTATAGCGACCTATTAGGACGAATTCATTTTTGGGGGTGGCAGCTTATAATTGTAGCAGCAGCTATAACATTACCTTTGGGTTATACTCAAGGTAAAGAATATGCTGAACTTTCATGGCCAATTGACATTGCTGTAGCTTTAATATGGGTTGTATTTGGTTGGAATATGCTTGGAACCTTAGCTATACGTCGAGTACGACATATATATGTAGCAATATGGTTCTATATTTCTACTTTCATTACAATTGCTGTACTTTGGATAGTTAATAACTTAGCTATACCAACAGGCTGGTTTGAGAGTTATTCTATATACGCTGGTATTCAAGATGCACTAGTACAATGGTGGTATGGTCATAATGCAGTAGCATTTTTCCTTACAACGCCAATGCTTGGTTTGATGTATTACTTCTTACCAAAAGCAGCTAATCGTCCTGTATATTCATATAAATTATCAATCATACACTTTTGGGCTCTTATCTTCCTTTATATTTGGGCGGGGCCACACCACTTACTTTATCAAGCATTACCAGCTTGGGCACAAAGTATGGGTGTAGTATTTTCAGTAATGCTACTTATGCCTTCGTGGGGTGGTATGGTTAATGGATTATTAACACTTCGTGGAGCATGGGACAGAGTACGTGATAGTGCTGTTCTAAAGTTTTATGTTGTTGGTGTTACCGCTTATGGTATGTCAACATTCGAAGGTCCACTATTATCTCTTAAGAGTGTAAACGCTATTAGTCACTTTACCGACTGGACTATTGCTCACGTACATATTGGAGCAATGGGATGGAATGGTTTTATGATTTTTGGTATGATATACTGGTTATGGCCACGTTTATTCAATACAAAAATGTATTCTGAAAAAATGGCAAATGGGCACTTCTGGATTGGAACATTAGGAATGATTATATACGCTGTGCCATTATATTGGGCGGCAATCACTCAAGCCTTAATGTGGAAAGAATTTACTCCAGAAGGATTCCTTGCATATCCTAACTTTATGGAGACTGTAACACAAATTCTTCCAATGTATTACTTACGTTCTTTTGGTGGTCTATTATATCTAATAGGATTCTTAATGTTTGCTTTTAATACTATTATGACTGCAAGATCGGGTAAATTAATTGCTGAAGAAGAAGCTAGCGCACCTGCATTAGAGCCAATGAAGAAATCTCGTGAAAGTGGAGAAACTCCTCACCGTTGGGTTGAGCGTCGTTGGGTTCCATTTACAATATGGGCATTTATAGCTATTGCGATAGGATCAATTATTGAATTAGTACCTGGTTTCATGGTAAAATCTAATGTTCCTACTATAGAAAGTGTTCAACCTTATACTCCTCTAGAATTAGCCGGAAGAGACATTTATGTACGTGAAGGTTGTTACACATGTCACTCACAGCAGGTTCGTCCTTTCCGTTCAGAAACTGAGCGTTATGGTGAATACTCTAAAGCTGGTGAATTTGTTTACGACCACCCATATCAATGGGGATCTCGTAGGATGGGTCCAGACTTAGCTCGTGAAGGTGTAGTTGGCGGACCAATGTATAAATCTAATACTTGGCATTACAATCACTTCTTACGTCCACAAGATGTAATTGCTGAATCAGTAATGCCTGCATACCCTTGGTTTATTTCAGATCAAATAGATTTAGAGGCAATACCTGTAAAGATTCGTGCTATGCAAACTCTTGGAGTTCCATACGCAGAAGGATTTGACCTAATTGCTGTTGAAAATTTATTAAAACAAGGTCAAAGTATTGCTGATGATTTAAAAAGCAATGGTATAGAGGTTGAAAAAGATAGAGAAATACTTGCAGTGATTGCATATATGCAACGTTTAGGTGTTGATATCACAAAATCTCATAAATAGATTATAAATAGATAAATAATATTTTCGGAAAGGCTTTTAAGCCTTTCCAATCAAATTTAAAAATATGAAACTAGCAATTCATTACATTAGAGAAATGGCAATAGCAGTAGATGTGCAATCTATTATTTCTTTAATCTTTTTCTTATTCTTTATTTATGTTTCTTACATTATTATTACAGGAAATAAGAAAGAATATAAGGAATTTGGAGAATTTCCTTTTGAAGATGGACTAGCTTCTAATAAATTTGATTCACAAGATAAATCGAAATAATTATGGCAAATGACGAACAATATAACCAAGAGACTCAAGATAGTAAATTGATGATCGACCATGACTATGATGGGATTAAGGAATTAGACAATCCACCACCACCATGGTTAATGTACATCTTTTATGCATCAATAGTATGGTCTGTATTTTATGTATTTTATTATCATGTATATGATGGCCCATCGCAAATAGACGAGTATAATACTGAGATGGCAGAAGCAGAAGCAGATAGACCAGTTAATAATTTTGACGAAGAGAATATTGTATTATTAACTGATGATGCAGCTATGGCTGAAGGCGTTAAATTATATGCAAGTAAAGCATGCGATGCCTGTCATGGTGCTAGTAATATTGGAGCTGACCTTACAGATAATTTTTGGATAAATGGTGGTGATGTAGCTAGTGTTTTCAAAATTATCAAATATGGTAAGGCTGAAAAAGGAATGACTCCATTTCAAAGTCAATTAACTGATGAGCAAATTAATCAAATTGCTAGTTATATTCTTATTAAACTAAAAGGAGCTCCTACTACAAACACAAAAGGTCCTGAAGGCGAAGAAATATAATTACCTTATTAGCTTAAAATTATACAAATCAGTCTTAGTTATACATTAAGACTGATTTGTTATTTAAATACATAGGTTTTAGCTTTTTATAAGCAAATAATTATCACATTATAACAGATATTTTACAATTTTAATTGCTAAATTTGTGCTTACAAAATTAGAGTTAGATACTAATATAATTAAGAACTATCATTATGAAAACTAGTAAAGATAACGAACTACATAAGCATAGAGAACATATAGCACATGATCCTAATTATGACGATATTTCGTATCGAGATAGAATTTCAACAGTAAAAATAGACGGCTCAAGAAACTATCTATTTCCAAAATTACCTAAAGGAAAATTCATTAATTGGAGAAATATTTTTGGAGTATCTCTTCTAATAATGCTATTTGCGTTTCCACTAATAAAGATTAATGGAGACCCTATAATTTTGTTGAATATTCTTGATAGACAGTTCATTATTTTTGGGGTAATCTTTTGGCCACAAGACACCTTTGTTCTACTCCTAATGATGCTATCATTCCTCCTTTTTATAATTCTTTTTACTGTTACTTATGGCAGAATATGGTGTGGATGGGCTTGTCCACAAACTATATTCTTAGAAATAATATTTCGAAGAATAGAAAAATGGATAGATGGAACCCCAAATCAGCAGCGCAAATTAGCAGAAATGCCTTGGAATGTAAAAAAAATATCCAAACGATTATTTAAGTGGACAATATTCTATACTATATCATTTATACTAGTAAATGCAATGCTATGGTATTTTATGTCGTTCGACAAATGGCTATTATATGCTGGCGAGATGGATAAGCACATTTCGGGAATTGGTCTTATTTTCATTTTCACTACTGTCTTTTTTGCAATATACACATGGTTTCGAGAACAAATTTGTATAATTGCTTGTCCTTATGGCCGTATGCAAAGTGTACTAATGGACAGATCCACAATTGTAATATCTTATGATTATTTGCGCGGCGAACCACGAGGCGCTCAAAAGAAAGGCTCCACAAGAGAAAGCACTGGAAAAGGTGACTGTATCGACTGCCACGCATGTGTGGATGTTTGCCCTACTGGTATTGACATAAGAAATGGCACTCAGTTGGAGTGTGTAAATTGTACTGCTTGTATTGATGCTTGCGACGATATTATGACTAAAGTTGATAAGCCTAAAGGACTTATTAGGTATGCTTCAGAAAATGAAATCGCAGAAGGTAAGAAACAAACTTTCTCTATCCGTACGGTTGCTTATTCTATAGTATTACTTGGATTATTAGCATTTTTCTTAACAGTGCTACTAAGTCGGGCCGACGTAGATGCTACAATACAGCGTGTACCAGGCACTTTATTTCAGAAGGATGGTAATGACAGTATTAGTAATATTTACAATATTAAAGTTGTAAATAAAACTCGTAGCGAACAGATATTAACTCTGAAACTGAAAGATTCTAAAGGCCATATTTCGGTTGCTGGCGGAGCATTAACCATATTGCCAAAGGCACGTACTAAATCTGTGGTAATACTTAAACTTGCTGAAAAAGATATTACAACTAAGAATTTTAGTTTAGATATTGATATTCTATTGGATGGAAAATCAATTGACGAAACAAGAGTAACATTTATTGGAGATAAATAATCTCAGTGGGCAATAATTCATTTATAAAAACTATAACATATTAGTTTCTAGAATGGATTATTGCTTTACTTTTATGGCATAAAATAAACCAAAACATTTGTCTCTACCTACCTTATTGACAGGCAGGTCTAACTTTTCCGATAGTTATCGGAATAATAAAAAATAAACATATGAAATTCAACTGGGGAACAGGAATCTTTATTTTCTTAGCATTTTTTGTTTTGAGCATGATAGGATTAGTGATTTTAACAGCACAATACGAGGTAAATTTGGTAACTCCTGACTACTATCCAAAAGGGATTACATACCAAGAACAAATAGATAAAGAGCTGAGAACTTCAGAATTGGCTAAAGGGCTTAGCGTCAGTCAAGATAAAAATACAATTATAGTTGAGTTCCCACCTATGTATGGCGATAAAAAATTTGAAGGAAATATCTCAGGAAATATTCTTTTATTTTTCCCTAAAAGCTATAGGTTTGATAAAAATTACACCATTAAACTTAATGAGAATCTACAGCATATTATTTCTAAAGACAGCATTACATGGGGCCGTTGCATTATTAAAGTAGATTGGAGTGTCGACAGTGTAGATTATTACCAAGAAGAAGAATTTATGATAAAATAATCTTAAGTTCTCAGCCACAATAGCTATCGGAGCTAAGTATGTTAATCTGCAAATAAATAATTATTATATACGATAAGTTTTAATGATTTCTATTCTAACTTCTAAAAATACTGGTGATTTGCATTTATTCAAGAATATACTTGAATCAAATAATATTGCTTGTCAAATAAAAGAAGAGAATATCCAATCCCACCAATATTATACTAGCCCTGGTGGCAAGTTGCTAATAAATGATTACGATCTTTATGACGCTCAAAAAATCCTTAGTAAATACGGTAATAATCAAGCTGATGCAGCAATAAATATTGGAGTAGAGCTCTCTGAGGAAGAACTCCGATTAAAGGGTGAGTTACGGAAACTCAACGATATAGACGCAATAAAAGAATTTCAAAAAACCTACTTTCCAAAAGGAATAAGTAAGTCTGTTTCGCAAAAAATATTTAGCGAAGAAATGCAATATATAATTCATCGTAATAATAATAAATTTGATCTTAACGAATTTCTAGCGCACCTATTTGAAGGAAAAGTATTTGATTATATAAATCGTAATAAGTCTACAAAATACGAAATTGAGAATGAACTTATTGAAAGACTTAAAATTAATGATGAATATTAAATTTTAAATACAGATTTTGATTAATTTTGTGCCAAACAATAATACAATAAGGTATGAGCATCACTATAAAGCAAGTTTCAGGAAAAACAGACTATAAAAAGTTTGTAGAATTTCAGTTTGGGTTATATAAGAACGAAGGAATGTGGGTCCCTCCAATTAAGGATGATGAGATAAAAGCTATGAAAGCTGATAGTAACCCATCGTTTAAGTTTTGTGATGCTACGTTTTGGATTGCCATAAAAAACGATAAAGTTGTTGGAAGAATTGGTGCTATCATTAATCATAATTATAACGAAGATCGTAATGAAAAGATAGGCCGTTTTACTCGATTTGAATGTATTAATGATGCAGCAGTAGCAAAGCTATTGCTACAAACTGCTGAGGGCTGGATAAAAGAAGAAGGCATGACGGGCGTAATGGGACCATTGGGATTCAATAATCTAGATCATCAAGGATTATTAATTGAAGGTTTCGATTATTTACCTTCCATTGCAAGCGAGTATCATATGCCATATTACCAACAACTTATTGAAGATAATAATTATACCAAAGAGATAGACTGGGTAGAATTTAGATTAACGGTAGGCGAAAGAGCGCAGAAAAAAGCAGCAAGAGGAGCCGAGTTAATAAAGAAGCGATATGGAATATCTGTAATACATTTTGAAAAACAAGCTGATCTTAAACCATATATAAAAACTGTTTTTGAGATTTTAAATAACTCATTTGACGTACTCCCTTTTGTATCGAAATTTGACGAATCGTTATCAGATTTTTATGCCAATAAATACCTTCAATTATTAAATCCTAAATTTGTTAAAATGGTAGAAAAAGAGGGTCAAGTTATTGGCTTTATTATAGGACTACCAAGCTTATCAATAGCAATGCAAAAAGCAAATGGGAAATTATTTCCGTTAGGCATAGTGCATATTATGAAGGCTCTAAAAGGCAAAGGGATTGATACTATGGATCAAATGCTTACTGGAGTTAGGACTGAGTTTCAATCAACAGGAGCAGCAGTAATTCTTCAAGCAGAGCTTCAAAAAGCAATGGAAGAACATGGCCTAAAATATATTGAAACCACAGGAATGTTTGAAACTAATGATAAGGCAATTGGCAACTGGAAAAACTACGAGCATATACAGCATAAAAGAAAAAGATGCTTTGTAAAAATGTTTTAGTAAAAGTGTTTTAACAGTCTTCAGTTGGCAGTCTTCAGTCTTCAGTAATTTACACTTTTAGATTGCTATATCATTATATAGTTTCTCGATTCCCAACTCCCATTTTACCTAACTTCACCCTTCTCCTTTCTCTATTAAACACTTATTAAATTAACACCCCTGTGTTAGTAATTATACTTTTAGATATGAGCAATTGTATTCTAAAAATCTATTTTTACATAATTGAATATCTGTGTGCAATAAAAAAGCAGTATGGATGTTTCTTTAAAAAGAAAATCATAAAAACCTAATAACAATAAGTAATATGGGCGCATTAACTTTTATGTTACAAATAAATGAGGTTGGGCAGTTGGCACAAGACTCTTTAAATGCTATGGCAGAAGCAGGCCAAGGAATGGTTGACGGAGAGATGTCAATTTGGGAACTTACCAAAGCTGGTGGCTGGTGGATAATGGGTCCTTTAGCTATTATGTCGGTTCTTGCTGTATATATATTTGTAGAAAGATATTTAGTAATACATAAAGCCACAAAAGATGAAACTGGTTTTATGAACGATATTCGCGATTTAATTTCTGATGGTAAGGTAGATGCTGCCAAAAATCTTTGTCAAAAGCAGGACACTCCTCTTTCCAAAATGATAGAAAAAGGACTTGCACGATTAGGAAGACCTTTGCAGGATGTTAATATTGCTATTGAGACAATTGGTAGGCTCGAAGTTTCTAAATTAGAGAAGAATGTTGCAGCATTAGCAACTATATCAGGAGCAGCACCAATGATTGGATTCCTTGGTACAGTAGTAGGAATGGTACAAGTGTTTTTTGATATGGCAAATGGCGGAAATAGTCTAGATATTGGATTACTTTCTGATGGTATGTATCAAGCAATGGTAACAACTATTGCTGGTCTTATTGTAGGAATTATAGGCTATATTGCTTATAATGTAATAGTTGCAAGAATTGAAAAAGTAGTTTTTATTCTTGAAGCTAGAGCAACTGAGTTTATGGATTTACTATATGAGCCTGCTTCCTAATAGCTTGCAGTAGTTTATAAAAACTGCGCTATTGATTATTTAATGATATAGAATAAACACATAATAACAACATTATGGCAATAAGAATAAGAAATAAGAAAAGCCTTGAGTTTAGTACTGCATCCATGTCGGATTTAGTATTCTTACTTCTAGTATTTTTTATATTGGTTTCGACCTTAGTAAGTCCTAATGCAATACCTCTTACTTTACCTAATAGCAATAGTCCTAAGGTAATTGACTCCAAGAAAGATGTAACGGTATATATTAACGAAGAACTTCAATATTTTATAAATGATGAAGAAAACCTAATTGGCGAAGACCAACTTGAATCATCATTAAGTGCAGAACTTAAAAGTGCAACTGAAGGAAACGTAATACTAAGAGTAGACCAAACTGTTGATGTACAGTATATTGTAAATGTAATTGATGTGGTTAATAATGTAAATACTAAGCGTCAATCGAGGTATAAAGTAATATTAGCAACACAACCCAAATAAGTAATTAATAATAAAAGGACTGAAATTACGTTATAATTATTATGAAATTCAATATAGACAATGACAAGCGGAAAGGTATTATAGGAACAATATTGTTTCATATAATTGTTGTTGTCATTTTATTTATTGTAACATTAAGTCCTCCCGACCCTCCTCGCCCAGAGATCGGTATGGAGGTAAATCTTGGATATTCTGATCAAGGAATGGGAAATGTACAACCTACAAAACCAATTCAGAATGTAAGCCCAAAGCCTATACCGCAAACTCAGCCAAAAAAAGACAATGTGGTAACACAAAATACCGAAGAGAGTGTTAAGCTTGATGATAATAAAACTAAGGTAAAAGAACTACCTCAAGAAATAGATAAAAAACCAGAAGAGGAACCCGAAGAAGAAAAGAAAAAAGCTATAAACCAAGATTTTATTCTTAAGAAAAAGGTTAAATCTACCGACGGCGGTAACGAAGGTATAACAGGAAAACCTGGTGACCAAGGAAAAGAGAATGGGAAACCTGATGCGTCTAATTATACTGGTAAAGGTGGAAATGGCAATGGAATATCCTTTAGTCTTTCGGGAAGAGTAGCAAAAAAACTTGCAAAGCCTACTAATAATAGTGATGAACAAGGTACTGTAGTTATTAAGATATGGGTAGATAGAACTGGAAAAGTTATTAATGCACGTATGCAAGTTAGTGGCAGCACATCGAGTAGCAAATTACAAAACCTAGCAATTGCAGCTGCCCTTAAGGCAAGATTTAATTCGGATCCTAATGCTACAGAAGTTCAAACAGGAACTATTACTTATAAGTTCGTCCTCTAAACTTCGGTACAATTTGCTCCGTTGCACTACGCAAATCACTCAGTTTGACGACGACAAACTCAACTATTTATCCTT
>JAOZSY010000057.1:0-3268 GCA_029939445.1 Bacteroidales bacterium | reverse complement strand
GCAAATCACTCAGTTTGACGACGACAAACTCAACTATTTATCCTTTTGTACTTCGAAAATCACTCAGTTTGACGACGACAAACTCAACTATTTATCCTTTTGTACTTCGTAAATCACTCAGTTTGACGACGACAAACTCAACTATTTCCACATTAAATATTTATATAATTATAGAATTTCTTTCGGATAACAAATAAAATACTTTCGAATAGGTTTCTTAAGCTTTGCAACACTAAGTTGCTCCGATACATTGGCAATATCTTTTACTTTACCATCTTTAAAAAGAATATCGATACTACCACCCTCATTAGAATACATATAATTACTTGTGTGATCAGTAAATACATAATAGGATAAATCTTCTTCAGAAATAGAAAGCTTCTCCTGAGTCAGTTTCTTAAGTTTCTTCAATCTTGCAAATGAGAACTCCTTATCACTATATTCTATTTTGAAAAAACGTCGATTAATAAGCCTTTCCGACAAGTCTCTTAATACTTTATCTTCAGCATTATATGCCCATGTTTTAATTGCTGCAAGTATATCATAATCATCGAGTAAAGTATAATTTTTTAAAGCATTTTCATCTTTTTCAAACAGTTTATCATCCACATCCTCATTAAGAAAATAAGCCAATGGAGGAGTAGCAAAAAGCACTTCTCCATTTTTACTAACTTCTTTAGCTCTTCTAAGAATACTCATAAGAAGCTGCTCGGCAACAAGTACTGTTTTATGCAAATAAACCTGCCAATACATAATTCGTCGCGAATGTAAAAAACTTTCAATGGAGTAGATTCCTTTATGCTCAATCACAATATTATCATCAACTACATCAATCATTTTTATAATTCGCTGAGTACCAATAGCACCCTCGGTAACGCCTGTAAAGAAACTATCGCGGCGCAAATAATCCATTCTATCAACATCAAGCTGCGAACTTACAAGCTGATGCAGAAACCGCTTATGATACTCATCCTTAAAAATAGAAATGGCAAGACTAAGCTTTCCATCAAACTTTATATTTAGTTTCTCCATTATAAGGAGCGAAATTTTTTCATGCGAAACATCTTTTACTAAAGAATACTCCAAAGCATGCGAAAAAGGTCCATGACCAACATCATGCAAAAGTATTGCAAGCAAAGCAGCTTCCCTTTCTTCCTTAGTAATCTCAGTTCCTTTATAACGAATAGTATTTAGAGCTTCGCCCATTAGAAAAGTAGCTCCCAATGCATGGCTAAATCTAGAATGCACCGCCGATGGATATACCAAATGTGACATACCAAGTTGCTTAATCCTCCTTAATCTTTGAAAATATTTATGTTCAAAAATATCAAATATAATTTGATCAGGAATATTTATAAACCCATAAATTGGATCATTTAATATCTTTTTTTTATTTTGAGTACGCATCTTGCAAATTTAACGTTAATTAATTTATAACGTCTAATAAACTTAATATTATTTATAAATTTGCAATTACATAAATAAAACATAAACATACTATGGCAAGAATACTTTGGGTTGATGATGAAATAGAAATGCTTCGTCCACATATTATATTTTTAGAACAAAAAGGTTACGAAATGGATGCTATTAATAATGGTGCTGATGCATTGATGTTAATAGGAAAGTATAATTATGATTTGGTATTCCTTGATGAAAATATGCCAGGTCTTTCTGGACTAGATGTTCTTGTAGAAATAAAAAAGACACACTCACAACTTCCTGTAATCATGATTACTAAAAGTGAAGAGGAATCCATAATGGAAGAGGCAATAGGATCTAATATTGCCGACTATTTGATTAAGCCAGTAAACCCAAATCAGATTCTTTTAGCAATTAAAAAGAATATAAATGCAAGTCAGATAATATCTGATAAGAATAGTATGGACTACCAACGTCAGTTTCGTGAGATTGGCTTAGAGTTAACAAATAACCTAAACCCAGACGAATGGATAAAAATTTATAAAAGACTTATTGACTGGGAATTGAAGCTTGAGAAATCTGAAGATAGTGGAATTCTTGATATTTATCAAACTCAGAAAGATGAAGCAAATACTGTTTTCTCTAATTTTATTTCAAACAATTATATAGATTGGCTACAAGGAGATGACGAAGCTCCTGTTCTGTCGCAAACTGTATTTAGAAAAAAGGTGCTGCCTCAATTAAAAGAGCATACCCCTACTTTTCTTTTTGTAATAGACAACCTGCGTTACGACCAATGGAAAACAATCTATCCAGCTTTATCAGATTATTTCAGAGTTGTGGAAGACTCCATATACTATAGCATATTACCAACCACTACTCAATATGCACGAAACGCATTCTTTTCTGGATTAATGCCTTCTCAAATTGAGAAGAAATATCCACAATACTGGACTCAAGAGCACGAAGAAGGAACTAAGAATCAATTTGAAGGAGAGCTTTTAGGAACTCAGCTTAAGCGACTTGGCTTAGACATGGACTATTCCTATAATAAAATCATTACATTAGACCAAGGAAAAAAACTTGCTGAGAATACTCACAAACTTTTCAATAAGAAGCTTAATATTATCGTCTATAATTTTGTTGATATGCTTTCGCATGCAAGAACAGAAATGGAAGTTATACGTGAATTAGCATCTGACGAGAAGGCATATCGCTCACTTACTCTTTCTTGGTTTAAGAATTCACCTTTATTTGAGATAATGAAAACCATTGCAGAGAAGAAAGGCCAGATAATAATTACTACTGACCATGGCTCAGTAAAGGTTAAGAAACCTGTTAAAATTGTTGGTGATAAGGCAACAAACTCAAACTTAAGGTATAAATTTGGTCGCAATTTGGACTATAAAGCAAAAGAAGTTTTTGAGGTAACAAACCCTGATGATATATTCTTGCCAAAAATTAATGTGAGTACTAAATATGTATTTGCAAAGCAAGGTGATTTCTTTTTATATCCTAATAATTACAATTATTACAACAAATACTATAACGACACTTTTCAGCATGGAGGAATCTCTTTAGAAGAAGTTCTTATTCCAATGATTACCTTAAGTGCCAAATAAAAAAATATGATTGTAAGGCTAAACGAATTAGAAGAAACTGCAAAAACGATTATTAGCAAATACGCTAATAATCGCCTTTTTGTTCTCAATGGGGAAATGGGAGCTGGCAAAACTACTTTTGCCAAGTATTTTTGCAATTTATTGGGAGCAGAAGAAGAAGTTACTAGCCCTACTTTTGCCATTGCTAATATTTATACTAGCTCAAATTATGGAGAAATAAATCA
>JAOZSY010000056.1 GCA_029939445.1 Bacteroidales bacterium | reverse complement strand
GCCGTTGTATAACAATGAGCGACACAATAAAATACTAACCTAAAATAGAAATTATTATGAAATATTTTTTAATTACAATTGCAGGATTACTAATTCTAACATCTTCTGTTTTTGCTCAAAAAAAAGACCACCTTTTGATTGCTAAATACGAAAGTGATGAGGCTTGGGTTCCGAATGATAATAATAGTAGCATACAGGAAATTAATAATTCAAACAACAGTTCAAAAAGCAATTCAAGGTCATTTTTAATTCAGGTAGGTGCAAGTTCGTATAATTTTTATGACCCAAGTTTATACGGAGAACATGTTATTATCGAATCAAATGGCGCATATATTGGCACATTATCGGGATTTAAAGACCTTGCAGGAGTATATGTTAAATCCGCATTCTTCTTTAATGAAAATATAGGTCTTAGTTTGGATTTGGCTTTTCACTATGGACAAAATAATAATTTTATCGAAAATGACGACTCATATAAAAAATACAAAACAAGCGCAGATTTAAATTTTCAAAGAATAGGCTTTATAGGTAGATTTGTTGGAGAAGAATATCCAATAAAGTTATCAATTGGCTCGGGTATAGGGTATGGTAGTTTCTCTGCTTATTATCAAATAATAACTAACACTTCTGGAGTTGAATCTCAGTTGGATTTCGATGGAGAAGTTAGTTTTCCAATGGTATATTTCCAAACAGAAATAATAATTCCTATATTTAAGGGTTTATTCCTTTTTTCAGAATATGAATACTCTATTGCTTGGAGTGATGATTTTAGTTTGATTCATAATAATGGTTCCGAGTATAATGAAATAAAATATAAATACCCAGGACTGGGAGGAAATAGCTTCAGGTTTGGTTTGGGGTATGAGTTTTAATGCTATTAAAGCACTTAAATCACTCCAATACCGCATGAATACCACTGTGGCGTTGCGATTCTCATTATGTGGTATAGGGCTAACGAAACGAAGCAAACCTACCCATAAAAGAGGGAAAATAATTCCTTAAAAAACCTATATCATTTTTATTACCTTTGTAGGCTCATACGTATCTGTCGGAAATATTATTTCTGATGGAGAATTATTATATATACAAAAGATAGATTTTATGCATTCTGAAAAAGAAGCGATGCAGTCGAGAGGCTGTTGTTTTGTGCCTTCTGCTGATCAGAACGAAAATATAAACCAGCATAGTTGCTGTAAATTAGATGCTTATGATTGGATAAGCGATGTAAATTTCATTGAAGAGAAGCGTTATTTCGACATTGTAGAAGTGCGTTTTAAGAACAATAGAAAAGGTTTTTTTCGTTCTCCCGAAGGAGAAGTGCTACGCAGTGGCGACATAGTTGCTGTGGAAGCAAGCCCAGGTCACGACATTGGAATTGTGAGCCTAGCGGGCGAAATAGTGCGTTTGCAAATGCACAAAAAGAAAGTCCCATATAAAGATACTTATATAAATAAGGTATATCGAAAGGCGCGAGCTAACGATATCGAAAAATGGATTCAAGCTGCTGCTCAAGAAATACCAAGCATGATTATCACTCGTAAAGCGGTGATGAGCCTTGGCCTTGATATGAAGATTAACGATGTTGAGTTTCAGGGAGATAAAACCAAGGCCATATTTTATTATACTGCTGAGAGTAGAGTAGATTTTCGAGAATTGATAAAAATTCTTGCAGAGAAATTCACGGTAAGAATAGAGATGAAGCAAATAGGTGTGCGTCAGGAATCAAGCCGATTAGGCGGTATTGGGTCTTGTGGTCGTGAGCTTTGTTGTAGTAGTTGGTTAACGGATTTTAATTCTGTTTCTACCAATACAGCGCGTTTACAAAACCTATCGATGAATCCTCAAAAGCTTGCTGGGCAATGTGGAAAATTGAAATGTTGCTTGAATTTTGAGCAAGATAATTATAAAGAGGAAGCTGCAAAATTCCCTCCTACAGATGTTAAGCTGAAGACTAAATCGGGAGATGCTTTCTTTCAGAAGAAAGACATACTTTCGGGCATGATGTGGTATTCGTACTACGACAAGCCATCGGTATTTATAGGAATGCGTCGTCAGGAAGTGCAGAATATTCAAAGAATGAATGATAAGGATAAAATGCCCGAGGCGTTGAATGCTTATTTCGAACAGGAAATTGAAGAAACTGTGAAGTTTGACAATGTAATAGGTCAGGACGACCTTACTCGTTTCGACAAAGTGAAATCCGCAGGAAATAAAGGAAAAACAAAACAGTCGGGGAATAGAAATTCCAATAACCGTAAGAATAATAAAAACAATAAGTCGGCAAAAAGTAAGGCTAATAAAAACCAGCAAAATCCTGAAGCAAAGTCTAAAGATAATAAATCTAAGAACAATCGCGGCAAGGGAAATCAGAATAATAAGTCTGGGAAGCCGAGTAATAGAAATAATAATCAAAATAAACCGAATAATAATTAAGGAGGGTGGAGACAATAAAAGCGAGCCCACAAATCCATAATAAACAGGTTTATTATTAAGCAAAAAGTAGCTCCAAATAGCTTAAAAACTATTTGGAGCAATTTAAACAACTGCAATATTTATATGAACAAATTATTAATCATAATTGGGATAATAGGTCTATTATTCTCAATGGCATCATGCGATAATAATAGTATTTATGACCATAATGAATTGGTAGCAAAACCATGGACTGCGGATCAAAAAGCCGTGTTTAATTTTGAGGTTAACGATACCTTATCGGCATTTAATTATTATATAAATATTAGAAATACTACAGACTATAATTACTCAAATTTGTACTTATTCATAAGAACAGACTTCCCTGACGGAAGATATTCTGTGGATACTGCAGAAATTTTTCTTGCAGATATAAATGGAAATTGGCTGGGCGATGGTTTTGGAGAAATTAAGGATAATCAAAGACTATTTCGTAAACATGGCCGTTTTCCTATGAAAGGGATGTATAAGATTTCTTTTGAGCAGGCAATGCGGGAGGAAAATCTAGAAGGAATAGAGGCCGTTGGAATAAGAATAGAGAAGATTGAGAAATAAGAATAGACAATAAGAAATCATAGCTTTAAAATATTAATACTATGGCAGCAGAAAAAAAAGTGGCAAAGAAGAATACAAAATCAAAACCCTGTACCGGAGTTAATCGATTGATTAGATTAATATGGTTTAGCTTTGTTGGAGGTGTTATTTTTGTTGGTTTATTTTTTTATACCATATCAATAGGATTACTTGGTTTTATGCCAAGTTTTGAGGAGTTAGAAAACCCAAAGAGCAATCTTGCTTCCGAAATTTATTCTGCCGACCAGGTTTTATTGGGCAAGTACTATATTGAGAATAGATCTAATATAAATTTTGACCAATTATCTCCATATCTTATTGAGGCTTTAGTTGCCACTGAGGATGCTCGTTTTTATGAGCACAGCGGTGTTGATTTAAGAGCTTTAGCACGTGTTTTTAAGGGTGTGATTACAGGAAATAGAGCCGGTGGAGGTTCAACAGTTACCCAGCAGCTTGCAAAGAATTTATTTCCTCGTCAGCAGTTATCTAAACTGGAATTGGTATCTCAGAAATTAAAAGAATGGGTTATTGCTGTTAAGTTAGAGTATAACTATACTAAGAATGAGATTTTAGCAATGTATCTTAATACCGTAACTTTTGGAAGCAATAGTTATGGAATAAAAACTGCCTCCAAAACCTATTTTGCAAAACTGCCAAGTGAACTAAATAGAGAAGAGGCGAGTATGCTTGTGGGGATGCTAAAAGCTCCTTCGTATTATAATCCTGTGCGTAATCACCAAAGAGCTTTAAAACGTAGAGAGATAGTACTTTCGCAACAGTATAAGTATAATTATATTACAAAATTGGAATACGATTCTATTCGTATTCTTCCGCTTGATATGAGCAGATATAAGCGCGCCGATCATAAGGTGGGTTTGGCAACATATTTTAGAGAATTCTTGAGGGGAGAAATGAAGGTATGGTGCAAGACTCATTATAAGGCAAATGGCGAACCTTATAATCTTTATCGTGATGGTTTAAAAATTTATACTACCATAAATTCCAAAATGCAACAATATGCCGAAGAGGCAGTAAGGGAGCATTTAGCCGAAGATTTACAGCCAGCATTTTTCAATCATTGGAAGAATAAAAGGAGATTTCCCAATGCGCCATTTTATAAATTAACGAAGCAAGAAACAGCTCGAATTATGAAATCGGGAATGAAGCGAAGCGCAAGGTATTATTGGATGAATGTTCGCAATGAGCCTAAGGATTCAATAGAAGCGGTTTTCAATCGTCCAACTCAAATGCGAGTATTTAGTTGGCATGGCGATATTGATACCGTAATGACTCCTATGGATAGTATTCTATATTATAAGTCGTTTTTGCAAACCGGTGTTATGTCTGTTGAGCCACATACTGGCTATGTAAGAGCTTATGTTGGAGGTATTGATTACAATCATTTTCAGTACGACCACGTAACTAGATCTAAGCGACAAGTGGGTTCTACTTTTAAGCCATTTGTATATGCATCGGCAATGCAAGAGTTGGGCTATAATCCTTGTACTGAGGTTCCAAATATACCTGTTACTTTCCAAATGCCTGATGGGCAACCATCTTATACTCCTAAAAATTCTGGAGATGATAAAGAAGGAGAGATGGTAACATTACAGTGGGCATTAGCAAATTCGGTAAATTATATTTCAGCATTTTTAATTAAAAGAGTAATGCCAGGTAAGGTTATTGAATTGGCTCGCAAAATGGGAGTTACTTCCGATATGCAAGCCGTACCAGCCATATGCTTAGGAACGCCTAGTTTATCGGTTTACGAAATGGTAGGTGCTACGTCTACATATCCCAATAAGGGTGTTTTTCAGAAGCCAATCTTTATATCTCATATTGAGGATAAAAATGGTAATGTAATAGAGACTTTTAATAGTGAAGCTGTTGATGCTTTGGATAAGGTTACGGCATATAAAATGCTTTCGTTAATGGAAGGAGTGGTGAAGTATGGAACAGGAGTGCGCTTGCGTACAAAGTATAAAATGACTCAGAATATTGCTGGCAAAACAGGAACTACTGATAATAATTCTGATGGCTGGTTTATGGGATTAACCCCAGAATTGGTTACAGGTATTTGGGTTGGTGCCGAAGATAGATCCGTGCACTTTAGAAGCACTCATTTGGGTCAGGGAGCCAATATGGCATTGCCTATTTGGGCTCTTTATATGAAAAGACTGTATGCAGATACTTCATTAAAGGTTTCTCAGGAGCCTTTTGAAAAACCCGAAGGTTTTTATGATGAGACTTATGATTGTGAGGCCATTGAAGAGCAGAAGAATGAATTAAGAGAAGAGTCTGCCGATGACGAATTAGATGGATTTGGCCTATAATATAATAAACACAGAGGATGCAAATAAATTAATAGATTAGAAATATATGAATGGTTTTAGTTCAGATTTATTGATGAATATGCTTGATGGCGATATTGAGGAGGTTAAAGAATTAGCCAAAATGTTGATATCGTTGGGTCCTATAATGATTGAGGAAATAGAAGAATCAATAAATAATAAGAACTGGAAGAATGCTGGAGCAGTAGCGCATAAGTTGAAGTCTTCATTAAAATTATGGCAAATGGAAGATTTAGTTGATTTATCAGTTTTTATTGAAATTAACGGGGCAACTTCATTAAATCAAGAAGATATTATTAGAAAATTTGCTGAGCTTAAGAAAGGCTTTGAGCTTGTATTAATAGCTATGCAAGAGGAGTTTAGCCTATAAAAATGGGCATTAAAAAAGAGCAAACTTGGGAAAATTTGCTCTTTTAACACTAAAATCACAGATGCTAGTCTAAATATAGGGACGACTAGCTTTTGGCAACCTAGGACGGCTACCATTAAAATTAACTAACAATGCAAAAGTAATCCAAACACCTATTCGCAAAAGTTAAAGGAATTAAACAAAGGCTAAAGTATGTTAAATAGATAGTGTAATTTGACGGAATACGCACTATATAGCTAACAAAGAACACTATACGCTATGTTAAGAATTTATGAAATCCATTAATCATATCACAAAATAGGAAGGCTGATACATTAGAATACTCATTTGACCAATTGGAATAAATTATAATAACACAACACCATAAATGGGTGGGGATGAGCAAAAACTGTGTATGCGAGGCTTAGGGATTCCAGAAATGTATTTTTTTGTATTACACAGTATAAACAAAAAAAAGCACCTATAGATTACTCCATAAGTGCTTTATTATAAGGTATAATAGGTGTATTATTTTAACTCTATCATTTTATAATTTTTAGATACAATTTGACCAACTTTTACATAAATATTTTTAACAATGCCATCGAAGGGTGCTTTAACATGATTTTTCATTTTCATGGCTTCAAGTAGCATCATAATTTCACCTTTTTTCACTTGATCACCTTTTTTCACGTTAATCTCTATAATAGTTCCCGGTATAAAAGCTAATAATTCTCTTGGGTTGGGTACTTTATATGGTTTACGATCTTTATGCATTTGCGAAATTTTAGTGCGGTAAATAGCATCACCTACTCTAAAATCCTCAAATTCTTGATTATCCTCTATTTTTTCTTCAGTTTTCTTAGCCATAGCTCGTTCTTTTAATATTAATAATATGGTGTATAATAACTCTAAAACGGCGGAACACCATGTTTTCTAGCAGGGAGAACTACTTCTTTGCTCTGAGATATTTCTAATGCGTGAAGAATAAATTTACGAGTTTCGTTTAATTCAATTACAGAATCGATATAACCGTATGCCGCAGCAATGTATGGGTTGGCATACTTCTCTTTATACTCATCAATCTTTTGCTGTCTTACAGCATCTGGATCATCAGCTTGAGCAATTTCTTTTCTGAAAATAATATTTGCAGCACCAGTAGGTCCCATTACGGCAATTTCAGCGGTAGGCCAAGCAAAAACAAAATCAGCTTTAAGGTGATTTGAGCACATTGCAATATAACCACCACCATATGCTTTACGCATAATTAGTGTGATTTTTGGAACTGTGGCTTCCGAATAAGCATATAATAATTTGGCACCATGTCGAATTACTCCCGCATGCTCTTGATCTATTCCTGGAAGATATCCCGGAAGGTCGACTAGGGTAAGTAAAGGAATATTGAAAGCATCGCAATATCTAATAAATCTTGCAGCCTTATCTGAAGAATCTACATCAAGAACTCCAGCTAAAACAAGGGGTTGATTTGCAACAATACCAACGGTATCGCCATTGAGACGAGTAAACCCTATTACAATATTTGCTGCCCATAAATTCTGAACTTCAAAGAAATTAGAATCATCAGAAATAGACCTTACGATATTTCTCACATCATAAGGCTCTGTTGGGTCTGCGGGAAATATTTTGCTAATCTTAAATGATTTTGTTTTAGGAGGTTTAGTAGGAAATGAATCCGCCTTCTTGGTATTATTCCATGGCACATAAGTAAAGAGCTCCTTTATTTGGTTAAAACACTCTTTTTCGCTTTCGGCATAGAAGTGTGCATTACCAGTTTTTTCGGCATGAACCCTAGCTCCACCAAGAGCTTCCATAGAAATTTCTTCTCCAAGTACAGATTTAATTACCTCAGGTCCTGTGATAAACATCTTTGATATTTTATCAACCATAAAAACAAAGTCTGTAAGAGCAGGAGAATAAACAGCACCACCGGCACAAGGTCCTAGTATTACTGATATCTGAGGAATTACCCCAGAAGCCAATGTATTACGATAAAAAATTTCGCCATAACCAGCAAGAGAGTTTACCCCTTCTTGAATACGTGCTCCACCAGAGTCATTAATACCAATAATTGGTACCTTTAGCTTCATGGCGTGATCCATTATTTTGGTAATCTTACGGGCGTGCATATAACCCAAAGAGCCACCTGCAACGGTGAAATCTTGAGCGTAAATACAAACAGGATGGCCGTTTATAGTACCCGTACCGATGATTACACCATCACCAGCAAGTTTCTTTTTGTCCATATCAAAATCCTTGGCAGCATGCTCTACAAATAGATCATACTCAAAAAAGGACTTGCTGTCTAATAATTCGATGATACGCTCTCTGGCGGTCATCTTTCCCATTGAAACTTGTTTTTCAATAGCTTTGTCGCCTCCACCTTTTATGGCTTCGCTCATTCTTTTGCGTAAATCGCTGGTCTTTGATCGTAATGACATATCGATTTAATAAGTTTAGTTAAAGAATAATTTTGTTACAATCTAATAAAACAATGTTGTAAGCACCAAATACTAAATGAAATATTTCTTTATAAATACTTCAGTTAATATCCTGTTTTATACCGTGCTTATATAAATGTTTGTTATAAATTTTAATAGTTACCATGTTTCTTAAAAAACATAGAAGCAAATTAATATGCAAACATAAGATTAATGTTGATACAATAAGGTATATTAATAATAATTTTGCGTTATTGTCCATAATTTCTTTATTAATTAAGATATTTTAAGTAATCTGAAATAATGGTTATGGATCTCTTATATTAATAAACCATTACATAGCGTTAATAAAAAAACATTAAATAATTTTCATTACTTTTGGTACACTTAATTTAAAGTTACTCGATATGGATAATGTATATAAATTAATAATTTTTCCAATGATAATGCTATTATCATTCGGTACTTTTTCACAGGACACATCGAGTGTGTTAATTCAAGAATTAAAAGGAGAGTATCGTGGCAAAACGCGTAAGGGTCTTGCCAATGGAAATGGTTTTGCAAAAGGTGTAGACAGCTATAAAGGTAAGTTTAAAAAGGGTCTACCGCATGGCGATGGAAAGTATGTTTGGGCAGACGGAAGTATGTATATTGGGAAATGGTATAATGGCGAACAGTCTGGCGAAGGAACGTATATCTATACTGTTGAGGGCAAAGATTCTGTTTTAACGGGTATTTGGAAAAAAGGTTTGTATACAGGTCCAGTTAGCAAGTCTCCTGTGGTAAAGAGATATTATAATATTGATAGTTTTAAATTTACAAAAGGTATTGGAACCCTGGATAGGGTTTTGTTAGACTTTATGCAAAACGGAACTACAAATAATAAAATAGAGAACCTTATGCTTTCGGCCTCCAGTGGCTCCCGTACAAGTATTGGTAGTTTAGTGGGTTTTGACAATATAGTTTTTCCGGTAACTATAACCGCTCGATACGATACTTATAATAAATTAGGAACCAAGAAAGTAAATGCCTTTGTGGAGTTTATAATTTATGAAAAAGGAGATTGGGAAGTTGAGGTGAAGAATTGATTTGTATAATTTCGTATTAGGATAATTAATTTATAGAATTATTAATAATACGGTAATGCATTTTGTATATCTTTGAGTTACAAAAAAATAAAATAACTAACACAATCATTTAACTAATACAATCACTATGAAAAATCTTTTTACTATTGTTTTATTACTAGCATTAATCCCAATGCTAATGGCTCAAACTGTTGATACTCGTATTGACCACGGATTTATCAATAAGCAAATAGATATAAATAATCAGAATAATGCCATAAAGAAGTCTAATAATAAATATTCTGTAGGAGATTATGGTGCTACTCCAGCCTTAAATTGGAAATCTGGTTTTGGAGGCTCTGCTGCCGATAATATTAATTCTGTAGTTTATGATAATTCAGGAAATGTATATATAACAGGTGATTTTTATGATGAAATATCAGTTGCTGGAAACACATATAATTCCACAGGAGATAGAGAAGCTTTTGTTGCTAAATTTAGCAATACCGGTAGCTTTATATGGCTAACTCAGATCCCTTCAAGTGCAAATCAAAACACTTATTGTAATGATATAAGCATAGGTGTAAATGGAGATGTTTACGTTACTGGCTATTATACAGGAACCCTAACTGTAGGAACAAGTACACTTCCTAATAATAATAACTTTTCAATGTTTTATGCAAAACTGAATACACTTGGTCAGTTGCAAAATGGAGGCTACCATAGTCAATCATTAAATGAAATAGGCTTGTATATTGATACCGATGCCAATGGAAATATTTATGTTAGTTGCACCGAGTCTACTAGCACTAATTCACGTCATGATTCGTGGTTTGTAAAATTTAATAGTTCAAATACTCAAGTTTATGCAAATCATTATTATGTGGGTTTCAACGATTTTAAAATTGTAGGAAACAGCATTTACTATTCGGGAGTTATTATGCAAGGACATGATGGTACTCTTGATGCCAACGTTACTATTCCACAGCCAGCACTTTATAATGATGTTTTTATTACCAAATCGGATTTAAACGGAGTATTTGTTTGGGGATTATTGGCAGGTCATATTGGAAGTGGTGGTGACAGTATGAACGATCGCATTAGTTATAGTGATAATAGTTTATTTGTGGCGGGTTCGTTTCGTTCTTCAATAAGCTTTGGAAGCGAAAGTTATACTGTATCAGACGGCAATTTTTTAACAAAAATAGATACTCTTGGCAATGCATTATGGCTAAGAATACAAAATCCTGGAAATGTAGCATTTGATGCTGATGGTTTGGGAAACACATATGTACTAAGTGCCGATTCTATGAATATATATACTTCCAATGGTATGGCGATGCCCGCTATGTTTACTGTAGATAATGATGTTATGGATATTAGTGTAGGGAATTCAAACTACAGCATTGCCGTTGTTGGTAATAAAAATGGACTTAATAAGATTATTCAATATTCATCGGCTTTTACAAAAGACTGGGAAACTCAGTTTGGCGGCACTAGTGCTGCGGCATATCAAATAGGAATGGTAACAGACACGTTGGGTAATGTGTACTCATATAATTACACCTCTGGTATTATCGATTATTTTGGACATACTGTGAATGCTGGAATATTTGTATGTAAGCAAAATGGTATGGGTAGCGTTTTATGGTTAAAGCAATTCAACAATGTTCTAGTGGATTATAACGCAGGAAGTTATATTGAAATAGACCCTTCAAATCAAAATATTTATTTCACAGGATTTTTCACCGACTCCTTGCATATTCAAAATCAACCATCATTAGTCCCAGCTGCCGATGGCAGTGTTTTTATTCTTAAGTATGATGTTAATGGTAATTTTGAGTGGTCAAAGAAAGAAGATTTTGAAGGTTGGGGATTGTGTTTGGCTGCTGATTATTCAGGAAACATTATTTTGTCAGGTGTATTTACCAATACCATAAGCCTAAGTGGTAATATGTTAGTTAGCGCAGGAGATAAAGACGGTTTTATAGTGAAGTATAATAATTTAGGCACAATAGAATGGGCTAATAGAGCTGGCGGTAGTAGTATCGAATATTCAGCATTTGTATCAACGGATAATAGTGACAATATATATTTAGCTGGAGAATTTGTTTCAGATGATGTTACTATTGGAACCACAAGTTTTCCTATGCTTGCCGGAGACGGCAATGTGTTTTTAGCAAAGTTTAATTCTAGTGGTGTGTTGCAATGGTCGCAAGCATATGGAGGAAGTGGACATGTTTGGTATGATGATGTTACCTGGCCAACTGGAATTAAAACTGATAAAAATGGTAATTCCTATATTAAAGGAAATCTTAGTTATAAGGGAGTTTTTGGCACAGTAACACTAGAAAACCAAGCCTCATATTTTAATAAGTTTATAACTAAAGTTGATAACAGCGGCACGGTACAATGGGCGAAAATGATTTCTCAACCACAAAGTAGACATCAATATGATTATAATCAATTTGACATTGACAAAGATGGAAGTGTATATTTTGGAATACAAGCAAAGGATACTTTAGATTTCGGTACTGATTTTCAATATGTACCATCAAGTGACGGGGATTTATTTGTTGCAAAATACTCTATATCGGGCAGTTTGATTTGGGTAAAAACTATTATTGGCGAAGACTACAATTATAATTGGATAAGCAGCGTAGCCGTTTATAATAATAGCAATGTTTTTGTTGGAGGATTTTTCTCAAATAGCATTTCAATTGATGGCGAAGTGCTGAGTAATATAAATAATAAGCATGGATTTATCACCATGTTTGGAACAGATATTAATAATGGGGTTAAGGAAGTTTATAACTCTAAAACTTCTAATATTGAGCTATTTCCAAATCCAGCATCAGATAGGATTTCATTTATTACAAAAATGAATTTCAGTAATGCCAGTATTAGTGTTTATTCTATTTCTGGAAAACTAATAAAAACAGATATTGTAGATAATTACAGCTCTGTAGATGTAAGTGAATTATCGAAAGGAGTATATTTTATTAAGATATATACTAAAGAAGGTCAAATATTTACAAAAAAATTCATAAAGGAATAAGAATTATTATAAAACGCATACAAAAGCTTCAAATATTAATACCGTTTCATTGGTCTTATTGATATTTGGGGCTTTTGTTTTTCATTCTCAAAAATACTTTATAATGTAAGTATTAGCAACAAATAATTGATTGAAAACTAATTTCTTTTACCCTCAATAAAACTTTTATATTTGCATTTATAAAATATTTATAAAATGTGGAAAAGGGCGATTAGTTTAATCCTTCGTCAAAGGATTTTAGTATTGATAATTATTGGAATATCTACTTTGTTTATGGCATACCAGGCCACACAAATAAAGATGTCGTACGAGATGGCTCAAATGCTGCCAGACAGTGATACTACAGTAATACGATATAATAATTTCAAGAAGGTTTTTGGACAAGATGGAAGCGTGCTATACCTAGGTATATTGGATAGTGCTATTCACAATATTGATAATTTCAATAAATGGTATGACCTTACTAAAGACTTAAAAGAAGTAGATGGCGTTACAGAAACACTATCTTTAGCAAAAGTTTTTGAGCTTAAGCGCGACGATAGCCTTAAGCGCTTTTTTATAGACCCAGTATTTAAAACTCGCCCACAAACACAAACCGAACTTGATAGTCTTTGCAAAAGGGTTTTTAATCTTCCTTTTTATAAAGGCTTGCTTTATAATCCCGAAAATAAAGCTACAATATTAGCAGTTACCTTAGATAAGAATAAGGTAAATAGTAAAAAACGTTTCGAGCTTTTTTCAGATATTGAAGATATAGTATCGGTATATGAGCAGGAAACGGGTGTAGATGTTCATTATTCAGGCTTGCCGTTTATTCGTACAAAAATGTCGAAAATAATAAAGGATGAACTTCTGATGTTTACAGGAGTTACTATTATTGTTGCATCATTATTATTACTATTATTTTTCAGATCTTTCAAAGCATTATTTTATCCACTTATTGTTATGTTAGTTGCAG
>JAOZSY010000004.1 GCA_029939445.1 Bacteroidales bacterium | reverse complement strand
AGTTTGATAATTTTTTGACTAAAAGAGGTATTTACTGCCCTTATAATAAACAATCCACTTTTTAGTTCAGAAATATCGACAGAACTATTATTTGTACTAACTCTAAAAGCCTTTACTATCTGACCATCTATGGAATAAATCTGAAATTCATTACATAATACTCCTTCTTGTTCTATCGTGATTATATTTTTTGCTGGATTGGGTGATACACTAATTTTGGATTCTAATTTATGAACATTAACACCTATTGTACTTGGTGTTACTGTTAAATAATAACGATAAGTATTTCTTGCATTATATGGGCATGCATCATCCTGCACGGTGACATTGAAAGAATATGGTTGACTCCTGGCAACACCTGCTTGAGGTGTCCAAGATAAAATTCCATATACAGAATTAGTATTATTATTATATATTTGAAAAGAGGCATCCTGAATTCCCTGATCCCAACTAAGCTCACAATTATTACCCCATACACCACCAACTATTGAATCCAAAATATTAATTCTAAAATGAGATTCTACCCCTTCCTCAATACTTGCATTAAACGTATTAGACAATGTGTCAAAATCACAACTAAGGCAAGTACTCATTCCAGAGAGTATGGGAACGAAGTTATTTGCACTATAAGCAAGCAAGTCTATTGACCTTGTTATACTACCAATTAATTCGTACACACCATTTATTTCTCTGTACTCATTTACAAGAATACTATACGATGAATTAATATCATAATTAGATTTTAATTTCATATCACCATTTTGGGGATTTATCATACAATAGCCATCCAAGAACTGTGTAGGGCTATATGGTGAAATATATTGGTGTGGAACTCCAAGTCCATCTATAGTTCCCGTAAATGAATAGACAAGACTATCACCGTCCTGTTCTATTACACTATTTTCAGACTGCTGATAATAACCTTTTTGCATAACAGCTTTTGCATTATTAATAAATTTAGCAGAACTATTGGACGTAGTAATCTGATTATTCAAGGTAGCAGATACACCATATCCATAACGGGAAACGTGTATGTCTCTATGAAAACAATCACATGTTTGAGCAAATTTGAATACCCAATCAGGACTTGGAGGCAAGGTGACAACTGATGTTTCGTATAGGCATGCCGTAACACCATGTTCATTTCCACCATAACAAGTAGTAGGCATAGAACTACAATTATATGTAGCTTCATTTAAACCAGTTGGAACTCTATTTCCGAATAAATTTATATTGTAGTTTGGGTTTGTTAAACTCGAACATTTTATATAAAGGGAATCAGGAGCAAGAAACACACAATTTCGATAAAAAACTACTGACACTTTATAATCATTCCCCGCAATATGCTCATAGCTTATTTCTGCACCACTAAAGCACTGAGAAAACGAATAATTTGGAATTAATAAAAATAAAATTATTATTAATTTACTAATTAATTTTGGAATCATGATTGATAAATTAGTTAATTAAACACCAACGAATAATAGATCTTTATAGAAGAGCAAATATAAAGTAATTTATATCACAATTTACATAATGCTATGGGCTAACGCATTATAAATTTAAATACGTTTGCCTTTGTACTGTGCAAGGAATGATATGTGCAATTAAGTATGGTCATAGTTATTCATATAGTACTTATATAAATACAAAAGCAGACTTCCAATTATAAAAATTGAAAATCTGCTTTTATAATTTGTAGAAGAATCAAGCCATATTATTAGGATAAAAAACTGGTATACTAACTCCTAGACGAAATAACCCATATATATAGAGCAATAGTCAATAAGCTTTACTTGAAAAAAACTTTCTGACGAAAAAACGACACTAAAAAAGCCCCTAAAAACAAATTTAGAGGCTTAAATAATATTTTTTCAAGTACTATAAAGTACCCATATATTTCATTAGCTTTGATTTCAAATTCGAAGCTTTCTTCTTATGAATAATGCCACGTTTTGCATTTTTATCAATTAACGATACTAAAGAAGAAAGACCTTGCTCTGCCTCTTTTTTATCTGTTAAAAAACGAAATTTACGAATAGCACTTCTCATACTACGAGCATAATATCTATTATGAACTCTTTTCTTTTCGCTTGTTTTAATTCTCTTTATTGAAGACTTATGATTAGCCATAATTTAACATTTTATAAATAAAAAAAAGTAGTCCGTAGGGGAATCGAACCCCTGTTACCAGGATGAAAACCTGGCGTCCTAACCCCTAGACGAACGGACCATTTTCAAGAAGTTTTACCTTCTCTAATTGGACTGCAAAGATATACTTTATTTTTACACATCCTAATAATATATTCAAAATAAATCTATTTTTTTTAGACCCTTTCTACTTATCTACTTTATACCTGAATCCCAGTGGTTTACCCGTCTTTAAAGCCATGCTAGATGTGATATCTTGCATCTCTGCCACACTCACAATGCTTACTGAATTAAAAGTTGGCACCAGCAAGTCAAGTTCAATTGAATACGCAAGTGTGGCTTCTAATATTTTTTGCAAAGAATCATTATTCATTTTTTGAGTACTAAAATTATTAAACATAAAACCCAATTGTTTTTTGCCTTCCAATAGAAAATGATTATCCTTATTAATAAATATACGACTGACTAAATAGCCTACATCATTAATTCTATTATACTTAAATGAGTCTGCCAAAAAATTATATACACTTATAACACCACAATATGCTCTTGTTGGGTCTTCCTTTAAATAACTTTGCTGCACTACAGCATGTGATTTTGGAAATTCAAAGATATTTGTATGCATATAAAATAATAATAGGTCTCCAGCTACTTTAAACTCTACCTCAAACTTTCCTCGCTCTTGATACTCCACAGGAATATTCTTACCCAATTCCTTAAGCTCAGATTTAACTTGACTAGCAAGCTCTTTTAATGAACTTTTTATTTGTTCAAATACAATTGCAGTATTATCAAAAGTCTCGTATTTAGTTACCGATTTCGTAGCTAAAAGTTTAATAATCTCTTTTCTTGATTCAGTATCTTTATTCATTAGATATACATTTAAATATTTTATCAAATATACGATTTTTTAAAAATAATACTATATAATCTTTTATCCTAAAATGGGAAGATTTTTTTTCTTACTTTTGATGATTAATAGCTGATAGCAATAAGATTATAGTTATTAACTGTATAAAAAAATATAACACAAATGTTTAGAATTATTTAATGAAGTTTATAAAGTCTTTACTATATATTATAATAGCAGTTATTGTATTATTGGGATTATATTTTGCGTATATTAAATATACTCAAATTAGCAAACAACCTAAGGATGCCTTGTATATTATTCCTAATAATGCAGCACTAATTTTTGGCGCTGCAGACTATTCAAAATTGCGACCTGAACTAAATGCTGCATATAGAATATGGGATATTATTGAAGTTGACAATAATGTGTCATTGCTTTTTGCAACAATGGATTCTGTATGGAATACCACCAAAATCATCAGTAAAAATAATCTCAGTAAACCTAGGGTATATTATTCGTTACACTATGTTGGCAATACTAAGTTTAATAGTTTATTAAGTATTTCTTTTGATAAGATAATCCCTAACGAGAACATTAACAACCTTTTAAATACAATTGGTAAATACTCTATTTCTGAATATGAAGGCAATGATATTTATAAATTCCAATATAAAAACACAGAAGACAATTATTATATAGCAAATATAATTGGTAATATATGCATTAGTAAAAACGAATCTCTTGTCAAGAAAGTAATCGGCGAGCAAAAAATAGAATCGGAGAATAAAGCTAAAAGCATCAAACAGATTATTAAAATTGCAGGAAAAAACGCTTCCGCAAATATTTATATAAACCACAATTATTTTTATAAAATTATTTCTTCATTAAGCGAAAATAAATATTCAAATACCATAAAACAATTAAAACAATTTACTCAATATTCTGTATTAGATATTAAAACCAATAGTGACAATATTAATTTTAATGGATATAGTTATTCTGCAGATTCAATTCCTAGTAGGTTAAAAACTTATTCTCAATATGAAGCACCAACCATAAATATCTTTGAGAATATTCCATCAAATACGAGCTTCATATATTATCAGGGAGCCAATGAGTTTAATAAATTCATTAAACAACAGAGTAAAACAGATTTCAATGTTGAAAATGTAGCTGCAATTAAGAAATATAAAGCAGATTTAATGACTGACATTAGTAAGTATTTTTACCCATGGATAAAAAACGAATTAGCATTATGTTATTTAAATAAAGCTAATAATGACGGAAGTCCTCAGAGTATTGTATTAATGAACTCATACGATTTAAAAGAAACAGAGAAAAGTTTGCATGAGCTAAATTCAATAATCTGTAATAATAAAGATATAACTATTGAGACAGACACATACCGCACTTTTGTAATTCAACAAATACACATTCCATATCTATTACCTAAGTTATTTGGAAGTGCATTTAGCTCATTAAATGAAACATATTATATTACTACAAATAGCTATGTTGTGTTTGCAAACTCCAAAGCAAGTATTAAGAATTATATCAATAGCATACTCGTTAAAAAAACTCTTGCCAAAAGGAAAGGCTTTGATGAATTTCGTGAGACTCTAAATAATGAGTCGCATATAATGCTGTATGCAAATGCACATTTTATTAGTGATTTAACTACCCCTTATTGGAATAAGAGCACAATTTCCTACCTAGATAAGTCAAATTTTGATCCTAACAAATTTGGAGATGTATGTATTCAATTTATTGTAAATACAAATGGCGCCTTCACCTCTATTAACCTAAGCACTAATAATATAGAGGAAGAAGTAAATAGTAGCTCTTGGCAGCTAGCCTTAGATTATAATATAAAAGCCGGTCCATTTATTATAAAAGATCATAATACAAATGAGAATAACATCCTTGTTTTTGATGAAAAAAATACAATGTATAGGATTAATTCTGCTGGAGAAATAAAATGGGCAATTCCTGTTCCTGAATTACCAATTGGCACTCCTAAAATAGTCGACTATTATAAAAATGGCAAATATCAATTCCTATTTAATTCCAAGAGCAGTATGTATATGTACGACCTAAATGGAAATTCTGTTGAAAACTTCCCTGTAAAACTAGAGTCAGAAGCCACTGCCCCCCTAAGCCTGATTGACTATGATAATAAAAGAAATTATAGAATACTAATCCCTCTAAATGACGGAGCGATTCATAATTATCAGATTGATGGCTCAGTTACTAAAGGCTGGTTATTGCCAACACTTCCATCGCATATTATTACTACAATTCAGCATTTTAGTATTAATAATAAGGATTTCATACTCCTTTGCGATACCATTGGAAATGTTGTATTTTCAAATAGAAAAGGTGTTGCTCGAATAGAAACAAAACTTGCTTTTACAAATAATATAGGAACCAAATTTTATAAACACAACAATCAACTAATAACAACTGATATTGCTGGAAGAGTAATAGCTATTGACAAAGATGGAAGCATTAAGAAGATACTTTATAGAGACTTTAGTCCAAAACATAGATTTTATTTATTTGACATAAATGGAGACAAGAAAAAGGAGTTCGTCTTTTATGACAAAAATATAGTCTACGCATATAATGATAAGCAAAAATTATTATGGTCAAAGAAATTTGATTTTGATTTTAGTATAAACCCTCAAAGTATTGGAAATATATTAAAGGACAGTAGCAGTATTATTGTTTTTAACAATAATAAAAGTATTTTTGAATTTGGAAATGAATTAGGAGTCTTCACTAAACATGAAGAATTCCTTGGCAGTCAATATTTCTTAATTTATAAAGCAAATAAATCGGGAGACACTCATCTTATAAGTGTGAAAGACAGAATTGTAAGTAATTATTTATTGAACTAAGAAAAGAGTAAATGACTAAATCAAATATGGACATAAAATACCTTCTTCTTAGTTTATTGATAGGAATAATTACATTATCAACATTAGACTCATGTTATAAGGAGCGTCTTAAGATACATAAGTTTTCTGGCGGATCATGGAACCCAGAAATGGCCGTGCCACTTTTTTTCGGAAAGCTCGATATGCAAATGGTTGTTGATAGAGGCGAAGATTATTGGTATGAAGATCCAAATGGGCTTTTAAGCATAGTTTACAGAAGTGAACAAATTACTCAAGTTGGAAATAACGTAATTGACATTCCTGATCAGCAATTTGACTCTACTGTAAGTTTACTACTTCCAATAGGCCTTCCCACAGGCGACAGCGCACTATATCTATTTCAACTAAATGCAAAGTTCGCCCCTCCTACCAACGAAAGGTTTGATAGCATATTAGTAAAAGAAGGCGACTTTATTATTGAAGTATCTACAGATATCAATCACGATAGCTATGTGGAACTAATTATTCCTGATTTTACACGATATGGAGTGCCTTTAAAACAAAAAATAGATTTACCATATAATGGCAGTAGCCCTACTAGCGTTACAAAAACCATATCCCTAGCTGATTATTGGGTTAAAATAAACACAAATGGTGATATTGATAATAAGGTTTCTGAGTTTATCAACGTATTGGTAAAGAAAGGAAATCAGGCTGATAATTCTCCATATAGTATAAGTCTCTCTCAAGAAATAAAAAACATAACTTACTATCAGCTATTTGGGTATTTTGACCAATACACTGTTGATATAGATCTACAAAAGATTGATATTAGTATGTTTAACCATAGTGCTATATTTGACGCTTCCCTCGAAGAAGCAATGTTAAAACTTAATTTTAGTAATAGCTTTGGTATCCCTGTTGACATAACTTTTGACAGTCTGTATGTAGAAAAAGATGGTGTTATAAAAGATATTACAAGTAATTTATTACCTACATTCTCCATAAATTATCCTGATATTAATAACGTTGGATATAGCGATTCCACAATTATTATATTTAACCAAGATAATTCAAATATAGTAGATGTAATTAATTTCTTTCCGCAAAAATTTTTCTATTCAGGAAGTAGCACTGCTAATCCTCTTGGAGATATAATTCCGAATTTTGTAATTGATACATCAAAAATATCAATACAAACTGAAGTTGAAATTCCACTTTATGGCAGGTATATTGTATATGAGCTTACCGATACAACAACCATCAATCTTGAAAATGAATACAATTGGGATGAAATAAATAGCATTGATGTCAATTTCAACACAGTAAACCATTTTCCTTTTGATGCTTCCATGCAAATATATTTAACCGATACAAATTACATCGTAATAGATTCATTATTTTCAGACATAGTTCCATTAACTGAAGCCGCAATACCTGGCCCACCTCCTGATTATAGAGTTTCTATACCTGAGTATTATACTGTAACAGCAAGCATTACAAATCAAAGGTTACAGAACTTAAAATATGCTGCACATATGATAGTCTCAGGCAAATCATCAACTTATGATAGTGGAACTAAAGTTGTAAAAATCTATAGTGACTATAGCCTAGATTTTCAAGTTTCAATGAAAGTTAATTATAATACTGACTTTTAGGATAAAATATGCGATATATATACACATATACTATAATAATTATAAGCCTACTAACTTTATGGTCGACTAAGCTAATGGCGCAATATGATTTAGGGTTCTATAGCATGAGGGCTGCTCCTCAAACAAACCTACTAAATCCTGCTTTCATTCCTGATTATCAATTTCACTTTGGAGCTCCTAGTATTTCGTCAACGTATACAAGTTTTGGTACTAGCGGACCCAAGTATGATGAAATTTTAATGGTAACTCCTGGCGACTCTTTGGGACTTAATACTAATGGTATTCTAAACAATCTTGAATCAAACAATAACGTTACAAACAGAAACACCCATCAATGGTTATACGGAGGAATGAAATGGAAGAACTTTTATTTCTCAGCATCGGTATCTGACATCACTGATGTTAATGTATTATACTCTGATAAAATAATTCAACTCGCACTTAAAGGCAATTCACAATTTATTGGTGAAACAATTGATCTAGATCCTTTAGACATTAAAGCTCTTCATTATAGAGAATATGCTTTAGGAATGGCATGGGATGTTAATGAAAAGCTAAATATTGGAATTAAAACCAAAGCTCTTTTTGGTAAATCAGCAATTTATACTGAAAATGTAGACCTAGAATTATCTACTTCTGAAAATTACTACAATCTAGGAATTAAGTCAGATTTTGTGATAAACACTTCTTTACCTGATTTTATGGGAGATTCTGCAATAAACTGGATAGAATATATGCAAAGTGACGCTAACTTTGGTTTAGGATTTGACATTGGTGCCACATATAAACTAAATCGTCTATGGAATTTATCGGCATCAATTCTGGATATTGGATATATTAATTACGACAGATATTTAAAAACATATACCTCAAATACAGAATTCACTTATAAAGGAATTGATGCCACTCAGTTTATTGGACTTGATGATAAACAGATAGAGGATAAGATGACTGAAATAACTGATTCATTAATCAACCTTTTTGATATAACTGAATCTTCAGAAGTTTTCATGGTTCCATTAACAGCAAAAATATATTTGGGAGTAGATTATCAATTCAGTGATAAAGAAACCTTAGGCGTTTTATTTCGTTTTGAAGTCTTTAAGAACACTATACATCCTTCTTTTACAGCTTCATATTATAGAGATTTAAGCGATAATTTTAAGGTGTCTGCTAGCTATACTATAATTAATCATAACTATCTAAATTTTGGATTAGGTATAATCGCTAATTTTAACCCATTACAAGTATATATTGCTACAGATAATATTATTGGCGTTATTTCACCTCATACAGTAAACTATGGAAATATCCGTTTTGGAATTAATTTCATATTTCAAAAAGATTATAAAAAACTTCCAATGATAGAGTTATAATATTATTCCATCATTAATTACTATTTGCCTATCTGCCCTTTCCGCTAAGCCCTTATTATGCGTAACAATAACGTAGGTTTGCCCAAACTCATCTCTCAGATTAAAGAATAAATCATGTAACTCTTGCGAACGCTGATGATCTAAATTCCCCGAAGGCTCATCTGCAAATATAACCTTTGGCTTATTAATTAATGCACGAGCAATAGCAATACGCTGCTGCTCTCCTCCTGACAATTCTGAAGGTTTATGATTTTTTCTATCACTTAGCCCCATATAATCAAGTAGTAACATCGCCTCTTTCTCTGCTTCTTGTTTACTTTTTTTAGCAATAAAAGCTGGAATACATATATTCTCTATCGCAGTAAACTCAGGAAGTAAATGATGGAATTGAAAAACAAAACCTATATTTTTATTTCTGTATTCCGACAAAGCTTTTTCCTTTAACTGACTTATATTCTCATCATCAATAAAAACATCTCCAGAACTAGGATTATCAAGACTACCTAAAATTTGCAATAAAGTAGTTTTACCAGCACCTGAAGCACCTGTAATACTAACAATTTCGCCTGCTTTAATAGTAATATTAATACCTTTTAGCACTTCTAGATTTCCATAATTCTTTCTTATATCTTTAGCTTCTATCATAATTGCGAAAATAAGGTAAATTCTCTATTCATTTCACTATTCTACTTCATCAAAATAAAATTCTTGTAATGATCGGTATGATTTAGATAGATATTCATTTATTCTATCACTACTCACCCACTCTACTTTTTCTACACCTTCTGATATTTGAGGATTAAAAGTTCCAATATAGTTACTATACATTCGAAACCAGTGCGTTACTTTTAGAATTTCAGGGCTACCCTCTGAATACCTAAATAAATGTCTACTAATACCTAATTCCTCAACTATTGATAAATTAGCAATACCTGTTTCTTCCTCTACTTCTCTAATGGCACATTTTTGTAAAGTCTCATTCTTTTCTATATGACCCTTTGGAATATCCCAATAATTCAGTCTATCAATCATTAAAATATCCCCAACATTATTAAAAACCCAGCCACCAGCAGCAATTCTTACTAAATAATTATTCTCAAAAACAGTAATCAATTCCCCTAAGTTACTATATAAAACAATAATGGTATCATTATCAACAGTAGTGTTATATCCATTAATTATTCTAATTACGTCTTCAGCATTCGTAATACATATAGTAGTAGAATCAGCTATATGAGGAATATCATTGCTATCCGCTAAAATAAAAAGCCAATTATCTTTAAAAACTTTATACATTTGTAATATCCAAATAAGACAATGAATTACTTCATTGTTATTTTACAATAATCTGATTTACTTATTATTACACTGAGTTTACACAAAATAATAATCATATGAAAACAGCAGAAAAAACAGCAGAATCTTTATTAAAGATCCAAGCAGTAAAGTTAAATAAAAATACTCCATTTACATGGGCTTCTGGTTGGAAATCTCCAATTTATTGTGATAACAGAAAAACTCTATCATATCCTGAGGTTAGAAGCTATATTCGTGATGAATTTGCAGCAGTAATAGAAAAATTATATCCTAATGTAGATGTTATTGCTGGTGTAGCTACAGGAGCAATTGCAAACGGAGCATTAGTTGCAGAGAAATTAAATAAACCTTTTGTTTATGTTCGCCCTGACAAGAAATCTCATGGTATGAAAAACCAAGTTGAGGGAGCTCTAAAAGAAGGTCAAACAGTTGTAGTTATTGAAGATTTAATTTCTACAGGAGGAAGTTCTCTTAAAGCTGTTGATGCATTACGCGACTTTGGTTGTAAGGTTGAAGGAATGGTGGCTATTTTCTCATATGGCTTTGAAGTAGCCGAAGAAAATTTTAAAGAAAAAGATGTGGATTTAACAATCCTTACTGATTATAATACTATGATTAATCAAGCTAAAGAAGCTGGTTATGTAAGTAGCGATGATGTTGAGTCACTTAAAGAATGGCGCATATCTCCTAGCACTTGGGGAAAATAAATATTCAGTTCTCAGTCGGCAGTTTGTGCAAAACAGACTGCAGGCTGTAGACTGAGGGATAAATTAACTTATTCTTCCCCAATTAGTTTTAGCAGCTTTAGTTTTTAAGTAGTATATCTTCAATAGCTCATTAGCAGGAAACTCAAGCTTAGGATCTTTCTCTAATAACTCTAATGCGTCTACTCTTGCCTGCTTTAAAATGGCTTCATCCTTAACAATATCTGCTATATGAAGATCTAATACACCACTTTGCTGAGTTCCTTCCATATCGCCAGGGCCACGCAATTTTAAATCTGCCTCTGCAATTTCAAAACCATCATTAGTCCTAACCATTGTCTCTAGCCGCATGCTAGCTTCATTACTAAGCTTATAACTACTCATAAGAATACAGTAGGACTGTTCAGCACCTCTTCCAACTCTACCACGCAATTGATGTAATTGTGATAGACCAAAACGCTCAGCATTCTCAATAACCATAATAGTAGCATTAGCAACATCAACCCCCACTTCTATAACAGTAGTAGCAACCATTATATTAGTTTCTCCACGCTTAAAACGTTGCATTTCAATATCTTTATCCTTGGCTTTCATCTTACCATGAACCACACTTATTTGATATTCAGGCTTAGGAAATCCTCTACTAATACTTTCATATCCATCTTGGAGATCTTTTAAATCTAAAGTCTCAGATTCATTAATTAGAGGGTATACAATATAAACTTGTCTACCCAACGCAATTTGCTTTTTCATAAAACCAAAAAGCGCAATACGTTTAGCATCACTATAATGATATGTTTGTATTGGCTTACGACCTGGTGGTAGTTCATCAATTACAGAATAATCTAAATCACCATATATAGTCATTGCCATAGTTCGAGGGATTGGTGTGGCAGTCATTACAAGAATGTGAGGAATATATTTTCCCTTTGACCATAATTTGGCTCTTTGTTGAACTCCAAAACGATGCTGCTCATCAATAACAACATAGCCAAGATTATTAAACTTTACTTTATCTTCAATAAGCGCATGAGTTCCTATGAGAATATCTATCAGTCCACTCTCCAAATCAGCATGTAGTTTTCTTCTATTTGCTGCTTTTGTTGAACCTGTTAGTAACTCAACATTAACATTCAAGCCCTCCAAAAATTTAGAAATTGAAACAAAATGTTGCTGAGCTAGAATCTCTGTTGGTGCCATTAAAGTTGCTTGATAGCCATTATCATTTGCAATGAGCATTGTCATAAGAGCAACCAGGGTTTTACCTGACCCTACATCTCCTTGCAATAACCTATTCATCTGTTTTCCCGTAGAAAAGTCGTTACGAATCTCTTTAATTACCTTTTTTTGGGCATCAGTAAGTGTAAATGGTAAATTATTATTAAAAAACCCATTAAACTTATCTCCTATTACTCCAAAGTAAATTCCTGGAATCTGTTCTTTGCGAATTAAATTTTGCTCGATTAAACTTAATTGAATAAAAAAGAATTCTTCATATTTAAGTCTATTGCTTGCCTTTTGTATATCACTATAATTTATAGGTTGATGAATTTTCTCTATAGCCTCTTTATGAGAAATGAAACCGTACTTTTCAACAATATCCGTATTAAGATTCTCAGTAATTACAGCACTAACTTGAGGCAATAATGTATTAAAAACATAGCCAATACCTTTCCCTGTTAATCCTGCCTTACTAAGTTTCTCTGTTGAATTATAAACAGCCTGTAACTTAGAACTTAGTTTTATATCTTCCTGTACAATATCAATTTCGGGATGAGTAATATTGAACTTATTTCCAAACTTACTAGGCTTACCATAAACTAAATATTCTTTATTTATTACCAATTTAGTTTTTATCCATTTTATACCCCTAAACCAAACAAGTTCCATAGAACCTGTTTCGTCCTGCAAAACTGCTGATAAACGTAAAGCTCTGCCTTTCCCTAGTGTTTCGATAGAAATTATTTTACCACTCAATTGTACTGCCGTTTCATTTATTTGTATATCCGATATTTTATGAAATTGCGTTCTATCAATATACCTAAACGGAAAATACGACAACATCTGCTCATAATTTCTTATGCCCAATTCAGCAGCAAGCACATTAGCACGCTTAGGACCAACACCTTTAAGATATGTAAGATCAGATTTTAAAATATCATTATTCATCAAAACAAATATATATAAAAAGTAGGGATATTTCTAAAAAAAAAGCTCATTTGTCAAAAGACAAATGAGCTTATATTTTAAACTTCTTTAGGTATTAATACTCCCAGAAATCCATCTCGTATTCTCTGATTTTTTCAGAAATTTTTTCAGCCTCTAATAAAGCATCCATTCCTGAAGTATAATCAAGAATATATCTATCATAAACATTTTCCTCTTTTACTATATAACTAGAGAACATACGTTTTAAGAATAAATCGTCAAAGGAAGTTCTATGAGCATCATTATGGCGATTATAAATCTCATTTGTTGCCATATCATGTCTCAAATCAGGGAAGAAGAACCATAGGGTTTCTTCACCATTGTCTATAGGTTTAAAGCCATTAAAAGCATTATCGCCACATACAACGTTTAAATCAATACCTGACTCAAATGTAGGTACTTTTAAACCTAATGCCAGAATTCTAACATCCATAACTGATCTTTGTTTATCAAAAAACCAATCTTCCATTAGTACAATTTTTGTAACTAATGGTTTACCTTCACTCTGGAAATCAACAGATTTAGGAAGCCTTTCAATAATACAATTTTCTGGATCAACTAGAACTGGTACAGTATCAGTGAAACTTAGTTTATTCTTAAGCTCATCAAGAGGCATTAAATTCTTTAATTCATAAGAAGTATAAACTTTAAGCGCATCAGGACCTGGGTTTAAATAACTTTCTCTCACCATATCAGCAAGTAATTGTATAAAAGACCTCTTACCTAAAGTAGCCGAATCTAGAGGGTAATAAAGTACTAGATTTTGTTTTTGACGCAAATCTATTTCTCTCCATATACGTTTTGCCCATGTAACATCGGCCTGACGAATATGATTTAACTCTATTGGCTCCTCTTGTTTAGTATTCTCCTTCTTCCACGCTCTTGGTCCGTAATCAGGATCTAATACTTGCGCATTGGCCACATTCCCAAAAAGAAAAGCAAATCCTATAACTATTACTAAAACTAATTTATTCATAATTCATTTTTTAATTAAATAAAAGCGGTAATTACATTACTATTTTAATGTTAATGTAATACTAGATGCTTCTTTAATACCATCTTTACCACGAGTTTTTATGCTATTAACTAAAACCATAGACCCCTTAGGTGCCTTATAAATTTTCTTAATTACATCAGCAGGAATCTTATTCCCTTTAACTTTCTTATTTACAAGCATACCACGGCTACCACCTGTAACCATAATTCTAAATTCAACAACAGTAGATGGTAGATCGAATAAGAAATTTTCAATTTTTGCAGTTAAGAATCCTTGACTTTTAAGAGCTCCTTTAGAAACGCTTCCTTCGTTTATACCTGCCAAACGAACTACTGCTGGAGGCACTGGAAGAACACGGAATGTAAAACTACCCATATTTTGTGTAGATCCATCTCCTTTGGTTGCATTAACAGAAAATTTAACATCCTTACGACGAGTTCTATCAGGAGTAAACATATAATGTCCACCACCTTTAGAAACAAGTTTACCACCTGATCCACCACCTAATCTAATTTTATCATTAGTAAAACCAGGAGCAGAAGCAGAAAGTGGATTTGGGATTCCACGATATACAACATTAACAGCATCAGCAGATACCGTTGCAGTAGGCTTTATTACTTGATATGATGAATTAAAGTAATATGGCTTATAATTTCCGTCAGCATCTTTCATTTGGATATAACCTGCATAAGTAAATTCACCAGTTGCACCAGTTTTTACTTTAAATTTAGTTATTCCATTGGTAGCTTCATGAATTTGTATAATACCATCATTTGATATTTCAGATATTGACATTGTATCAGCACCTGTTTTGATACTTACTTTTGGAATTTCAGTAGCTGAATAAGCAGCAACAAATATATCAGCCTCATAATCAGAACCTGCAATCACAACATTTGATACAGGAATTACTGCCGCTCTAATCGCATCAAACTTAAGACTCTTAGCATCTATATAACTATATAGAGTACCTATAACTTCTGCTTCAGTATTTAATACTTCAGAAACATACTTATTCAAAAGTACAATATCTGCAACTAATACAGTATGATAAAATGAGTTATACTCCCAATCTTGCCATTCTCTAGCAATTGAGTTATATACTTCTTCAGTATTCAAACCTAACTGAATAGTTTTCTTGTCTTCATCACTAAGCATATTAAGTATTTCTTTATTATATGCCGCGAACTTATTTTTTAGTCTTTGTGATAAATCATAAGAATATTCAATCTTATGCTCAGGATTCAACAAACGCATAGGCGTATTAAATTTATCCTTAGCCGTAAGAAATGCAACAGGAATATTATGTGCAAAATCAATAATTGTATCACGATCGTCACCTACTTCAAAAACAAAGTCTTGAGTAAATTCACTACCAAACTCTGTTACTATTATTAAAGTGTCAATTACGTGTCTAATATCAGCAACAAGAATATCTGAAATTCTTTTTACTTCTTTTGCTTTATCATAATATGGTTTTACCTTTTTAGGATTATTCATATTTTGATTAGCAAATGCTGTCATCAATACTTCATTTTTTTTACCGAAATTATTATTCGTTTGCGTCATACTGTCATTTACAAGTACAAACGCATTAAGTATATCGGCAGATACATTAAGAGCAAGAAGTGCGGTATAGAATAAGTACATCATACCTATCATCTTCTGCCTTGGGGTTTCTTTTCCTCCACTCATAGAGCTATATGTTTAAATGGTTTATAATTAAATTAATTTATGATTAACGTTGAACATTCATTGCGTTAAGCATATTACCATAAACATTATTCAATGCTTCTACATTCTTAGCTAATTCATCAGCTTGTACCTTATACTTTTCAGTATTAGCTACACTCTGCTCTAGGTTAGATAAGAAACTTTCCATAGTAGTACCCATTTTATCAAACACTTCTGTTTGACTATTTGAGTTTTGCAATTGCAACTCATAAACAGAATTAAGAGCACTAAGGTTAGTAGAAACTTTAGTAATTTCTTCGTTAAATGCATTACCATCAATTTCAGTAAAATCAATAGCCTCTGCAGACTTAGCAATTTTCTCAGTAGACTCTGTTAATACATTAGATGTAGCAACATAGTTCTCAGATAATATATTAATTTCATCAGAAGCTTTTCTTACGCTAGTAGCATATTCGCCAGAAGCAACAGAAGCGTCACTAATATCAGACATATTAGAAGCATTCTCGCTAAGATTACGTAATCCTGATCCTAAACTCTCGATAAGTTCTGGTCCGATTTTAGCTTCTTCAAGCATATCGTCTAATTCTTCAGTAACAGATTTATCAGAAGATCCACCCATCATAGCTTCTAATTCATGTGAATGATGCTCTTCGTACATACCAGCAAGTTCTGGATATACTAAACTCCAATCTGGCTCAACGTGAGGCGCTTCAAAAGCTGAAAAGAAAAATATTACGGCTTCAGTTAAAAGACCAACAATAAGCATAAGGTCAGCACCAGGATAGTGATTAATCTTAAATAGTGCTCCCAAAATCACTACTGCTGCTCCCAAACCATACAGTTTAGTCATAAAGTTCTTAAAACCTTTACTTCTTACAATGCTGTCTATACTCATAATAAAATAATTTAAATTGTTTTGTTAATTTTAATTGTGTGTGTTATTTATAATATCTATTGATATACGTTTGATGAATTAGGGCCGTCACCTTTCGCGCGACCTAAATAAGTTTGAACATTACGGAAGCCTATATAAGCTTTAGCTGTATCTTGATATTCATATGTACGAGCACTAGTGTGCGTATAGTATCCAACATCTTTCCATGAACCACCTCTAATAGCTCTACGCTTAAGTGCAGGAGTCATTTCGTCTTCAAGACCATTTTCCATTACTGAACGAGAAAGAGACATATTCATATCATGAGATAATCTATAAGCAGATTCTTCGAAAGAATCGTCACACCACTCAGCAACATTACCTGACATATCATATAAACCATAGTCGTTAGGAGCATAATGTCCAACTATTAATGTATGGAAACCTCCATCATCAACATAATTACCACGTAAAGGCTTAAAGTTAGCTAAGAAACATCCATTAGAGTTACGGATATAAGGACCACCCCATGGAAATGGGTTAAGTTCTAAACCACCACGAGAAGCATATTCCCACTCACTTTCTGATGGCAATCTATAATCATTCCAGAAAGTTGCACTTTTCTTTTGATGATGGCTTCTTTTGATGCCTGTTCTCCAGATACTAAAAGCACGAGCTTGAATCCAACTTACACCAACTACAGGGTAATTGTCATAAGCTTGATGCCAAAAATAATTCTGAGTCATTGGCTCATTATAAGAGTATGCAAAATCATGTACCCAACATAAAGTATCAGGGTATACATTATCACTACGATACTTAATAAAGTTAACTCTTTCTTCCATTCTACTGAAATGACCATTAGTACGGCTACTTCTTAAGGCAGCTTTCTTAAAGTCTATCCAATAGTACGAAAACATAAGTTTTGTAACATCAACTTGACGGATATGATAATAACGAGGACTTCTATTAGTACCAGGAATTTCGTCTGGAATATAGAAACCTTCATTTTCAAGTATTGTTACTGTACTTTCGTATTCCGAATCATCCATATCGCCATAGCGAATTTCTTCATCCCAATTAATTGGATTATGAATCTGACCTTGTTCCATAACTTCGTATGGATCTCCATCTTTATTTCGTTTCAGGTGATTACCAAATATTTCCTCATCACCTAGTTCACCAAGAATAACGTGAGCAATAGAATCTCTTACCCAGTTAACAAACTGACGGTACTCGTTATTAGTAATCTCTGTTTCATCCATATAGAATGCTTGAACAGAAACAACTTTTGAAGGACCTGCTTGACCATAAAGAATATCTTGCTCAGAAGCACCCATATTATAGCTACCCATAGGAATAAATAGCATACCATAAGGATCATCTTGATACCACTCATCGCGATCTTGAACACCAGTAAGTTCTCCACTACCGCTTCCACAAGATGCAAGAAATACTACTAATGCACTAACTACTAGTGCATTTTTCAAGTTGTTAATAATTTTTATTGACATAATTCAACTTTTCGTTTATATGAAGGAAGCTTCTACGAAACTCCCAATATTTTGTTTCAATTATTTATAAATATAATACAGTTCCGTGTTTTTCACTTTTTGGTGGAAATTCGATATTAAAACAATATTTTACAAATATCTCGAAAGAACCACCGGTTCCAGAACTCATTTTTGAAGTAGTAATATCATATGATACACCACCCATTAGACCTTTTAAAAAGCCATCTAAAACTTTATACCCTGCTAATATAGACACAGCATCAGTTGCTCTGTACGTAACGCCAGCGTATACTTGTTTATTGTACCAAGCTAACATATTAATATCAAACTGTGCCGATGAAGTACCAGCCACTTTAACTAACACATTAGGGTTTAGTATAATTGAAGGCATCATTGGTAATTGATAATTATAACCTCCTGTAATATATGTATGATTAATATAATCAGGATTTGCTAAATTGTCATTTCCTGAAGCAAATTCAGCTTCCGCACCCCATAAATTTTGCAATTGAGTAAACGACAAACCAACATAATAATCATCGGTACTATAATGTGCTCCCATAGCTAAATCAAAACTCATTGCACTTTCAGCACCTCCTTGTAGTAAAGGATCGCTTGAATCAGTTGGCCTAAATTTAGTAAAATCAATTTGTTTATTTAAAAAACCTGCAGCTAAACCAACTCCTAAATTTCCTTCGCCAAGCTTTAGATGAAAAGCATAAGCAAGTCTAACACTTGTATTACTTTCAAAACCAATTTCGTCCTTTACAACAGTTACACCAATACCTCCCAACAATAATTTCACAGGACTTTGTGCCGAAAAATAGAATGTAGCTGGTGCTCCACCCTCTCCATCAGTACCTTTATAACCCATCCATTGCTGACGAGCTAAGCCATTTATGCATATTCCATCTCCCATTCCAGTAAAACCTGGATTGTAATTAGACTTTGCGAACATAAAATTTGTGTACTGAACATCTTGCTGACCAACGGCTAAAACGCTAATAAACACTATGCTTACCATTAATAAGAACTGTTTCATATTGTTATGTTTGTGCTTGTATATAAACAAGTGGCTAAAGTATAAAAAAAAGTTTAACATAATTTAATAAAAGAGTATTAATGCAAATATTTTTTAATCATTCTATTAGCAGTAATGTTTATAACTTTTCATAGCTTATTCTTATTCTCAAAATTTACTCTTCTAAAAATTAAAATAATGATAAAAAAATCAAATAAAAGTAGCTATATACTACTGATTTATTGTATCTTATAAATAACTATAACTACACCATCAAATTAACTAAGCCTCACTATTACGATACAAATATAATAAACTTTTATGACAATACTTGTGAGCTATAATTACATTTTTGTTATAACTTATTGTTGTTTTTCTTGCTTTTTGTTAAAAAACAAAGAGAAACTTGCCATATAAAGTAGTTAAAAACGGTGAGAATACCACTTAATTATTAACTCAATATGGTGGGTTATTTTAGTCCAAATAGGCATAAATAAAAAGAGTCTAAACTTATAAGAAACTTAGACTCTTTGATGCTACTATTACATCATTTTTTGGTAAACCTGCCACCATCTATCAGGGATATCTCTATCCAATGCTGATTTATAATCTTGACTAGAGCAAGGCAGCATATAATGACGTTTGTATTTATCTTCATTTTCGTTACCTAGCGGAACTTCCATCCACCATCGACCACTGCGTAGGCTTTCGTAAAAAACTATGGAATGCTCCTTTCCATCAACGCCTACATTGTATTTCTTATAATTCTCTTTTTGTTTATGAGGGAAATCTCCTTTTCTATTATAAAATCCATCCATAAAATACCATATAATTTGAGCAGCAAGATGGGCAGTCATTCCATTAAAATCTTTTTCAGGATTTATCTCATAAAGACCAAAAGAAGTCAGTTTATCACTTATACCAGCGTAGCGGGCAATACGACAAGCCTCTTCTCCATTAAATCCATTTGGCGAAGTGTTTTCATTTGCTGGCGCTTCGTTCTGACGAATAGCACTAATATCAAAGCTGACTAAATCAGCATTTCTCACTAAAGGTTCAACTTCTTCCATATTATTACGCATAGCGCCTAATCTATGAACATCAAAATACATTGATTGCATAAGTTTCACAGCCTTTTGATCCACAAAATAAGATTGGTAGCCAATATTAGTATAATTAAATAGGAAATTAGGTTGATGCATTATTATCTTACTCAAATATGATCGAGAATTAAATACTTCATCAGAATTTCCCAAATCGAAAGATGAATCTATTGAAGCAATATTAATAACTTGCCCCATATGCTCATAAGCTGTATAATTAGCATAAGTAATATCTTGAGAACCTCCAATAATTATTGGAATAATATCGTTTTTAATAAGATATTCTACAACTACCTTAACTGCAAAATATGTGTCTTCTATATTAAAGCCAGCCTTAATATTACCAAGGTCTACAACTTTAATATTCTCATCAACCAAAAATAGTTTATAAAGGTGTTTTCTTACCTCATCAGGAGCTTTACTACAGCCATAATTATTCACAGAATTACGAGATTCCGTAACTCCAATAATAGCCATATGTACACCTTCTAGGTCAGGAACCCCCTTCTCAATACTATTAACCTTAAAAATATCGCCTAATTGACGATTAGACGTTTCATTATCGTATTCAAAATCAGGAATTTCTATACTATTTAGATAAATCGAAAGATCCATTTATTATTTTGTCTTTTTAGGTGTTGTTGATTTCTTAACTGTCTTCTTTTTTGTAGTTGTTTTCTTCTTAGTAGTTTTCTTTTTTACTGGAGCTTTTTTCTTAGCTGCAGGCTTCTTCTTTGCACCTTTTTTGGCAGGAGCTTTTTCAATAATCTCCTTACAATCGTCAAGTGTTAGGGCCGTTGGATCAGTAGTCTTAGCAATTTTATAATTCCGCTTTTCAAAGGATATATAAGGGCCAAAACGACCATTCATAATAATTAAGCCTGGCTCTTCAGCAAAAACCTTAATAGTATTCTCTTTATCTTTTTGACGCTTAGCTTCAATAATCTCAACTGCTCTAGCAAAATCTACAGAAGCAGGATTATCCTCTTTCGGAAGAGAAAAAAACTTTGAATCGTGGCGCACATAAGGTCCAAAACGACCAATTGCCACAGTTACTACTTTATCCTCAAATTCGCCCATTTTTCGAGGAAACTTGAATAATTCCATAGCATCTTCAAAACTTATCGACTCTAAGAACTGCCCCTTTTGCAATCCTGCAAACCTAGGTTTTTCTTCGCCAACAGCTTCTCCAATTTGTACTATTGGGCCAAATTTACCCATACGTACAATTACATTCTTTCCAGTTACGGGGTCAACACCAAGTTGTCGCTCTCCACTATGACGTTCTGCAGTTTCGGTAGTATCTACTACCTGCGCATGAAAGTCTGAATAAAATTCTTTAATTCTGGTATTCCATTGTGAATCTCCTGCGGCAATAGCATCAAATTCTTTTTCTGCTCTTGCCGTAAAGTCATAACTGAGAATTTTTTCAAAATATTTAACAAGAAATTCATTAACAATTTTACCAATATCTGTAGGGCTAAGTTTCCCCTTTGATGCACCAGCATTTTCTGTATTTATTGCTTCCGAAATATTTTGCAATTCCAAAGTAAGCTCTGTATAATCTCTTTTAACGCCCTCTATTTCATCCTTAACAACATATCCACGATTCAGAATAGTAGAAATTGTAGGAGCATAAGTAGAAGGGCGACCTATACCAAGTTCTTCCATTTTCTTAACTAAAGATGCCTCCGAAAAACGAGGTGGCTGCTTAGCAAATCGCTGCACAGCGCTTATATTATTATAATCAAGATTATCACCCGCTTCAGTTGCCGGAAGCATTCCTTCTTCCATCTCATCAGCTTCCACATCTTCGTCTTGAGCTGCTTGATATACTTTTAAGAAACCATCGAAAATAACAACTTCGCCACGAGTAATAAAACTATACTTCTGAGTTGGCGAATCAATGGTAATTATAGTTTTTTCTAATTTAGCATCACTCATTTGCGAAGCCAAAGTACGTTTAAGTATTAGATCGTAGATGCGCTTTTGCTGAGCATCTTTTCCCGCAACTTTTAGGCTCATATCAGTAGGGCGAATTGCCTCGTGAGCCTCTTGAGCACCTTTAATTTTTGTTTTAAAATTTCTTACATTAGAGAACTCCGCTCCATAAAGACCAACTATTTCTTCCTTAGCCATTTTTATTGCCAAATTAGAAAGATTGATAGAATCTGTTCTCATATAAGTAATATGACCAGCCTCATATAACTGTTGAGCTAGAGTCATGGTTTTAGAAACCGAATAACCCATCTTTCTGTTAGCTTCTTGCTGTAGCGATGATGTTGTAAATGGAGCTGCAGGAGTTCTTTTTGCAGGTTTCTTTTCCACTTTTGAAACCTTGAAATTATGATTCTTACAATCTTCAAGGAATGCTAAGGCTTCTTCTTTTTTCGTGAATTTGGTAGAAAGCTCCGATTTATATTTAGATCCTTTCTCATTCTCAAACTCTGCACTTACTTTATATGATGAGCTAGTCTTAAAATCATTAATACTTTTCTCACGCTCCACTATAAGTCGTACAGCAACAGATTGCACCCTGCCTGCTGATAGTGATGGCCTTATTTTTTTCCATAATAATGGGGAAAGCTCAAATCCTACAATTCTATCCAGAACACGGCGTGCTTGCTGAGCATCAACCAAGTTATAATCAATATCACGAGGATTCTCCACAGCATTTACAATTGCTTCTTTAGTAATTTCATGAAAAACTATTCTTTTAGTCTTTGATTTATCAAGCTTAAGAGTCTCTGCAAGGTGCCAAGCAATGGCCTCCCCTTCGCGATCCTCATCTGATGCTAGCCAAACAGTTTCTGCTTCTTTACTAAGTTTCTTAAGTTCGCTAACAATTTTCTTTTTGTCAGGATCAACAACATATACTGGCTTAAAATCATTTTCAATATCTATTCCTAAATCTTTCTTCGCTAAATCACGAATATGTCCAAAGCTGGATTTTACAATAAAGTCTTTTCCTAAATATTTATTGATAGTTTTTGCCTTTGCAGGTGACTCGACAATTAAAAGATTCTTAGCCATATTATAATTTTAAAATTGATTATTCTATTTTTTTATTCTAAGCTTTTTGTCTAAAAAACAATTAGATACATTAAATATACATGCCACTTTCTTATAATAAGATTAGGCTGATATGATATTCGTAAAAAGCGGTTGCAAAGTTATAAATTTTATTATCATTTCTATTTTATAAGAAAACTTTACTGTATATCTTTGGTTTTATGATAGTTATAAACGCCATTTAATGGTAGTATGTTTTACTTTTGATATCTAAGCTCATTAATTTCGTCGTAAAAAATCATTTTTTGATAGTAAAACTCTACATTTTATCAAATTAATAACTATTACAAATCTTAAATATTGTTTACTAGCTTTTTGATGTAAATTTGCAGGCTGTAATATTAAAAAAGAAAATTCAAAATACTTATATATGAATTCTAAAAAACTATTTATAGAAACTTACGGATGTCAGATGAATATTTCTGATAGTGAAGTTGTGGTTTCTATTCTCGAGAAAGAAGGCTATGAACTTACTGATGCGGCAAAGGATGCTGATGTAATTTTTGTAAACACATGCTCTATTCGCGATAATGCTGAGAAAAAAGTAAGAAATAGAATTCAAGAATTTAAGCATCTTAAAAGAAAAAAGCCTAATCTAAAAATAGGTATTTTAGGATGTATGGCAGAGAGGCTTAAAGACACACTATTGGAAGAAGAATCTTTTATTGATATGGTTGTAGGACCTGATGCATATAGAGATTTGCCAAGTTTGATTAGTCAGACTGGCGATGGGCGACAGATGGCAAATACAGTACTTTCTTTGGAAGAGACTTACGAAGAGATTACTCCTGTGCGACTCGACAGAAATGGAGTTTCAGCTTTTATATCTATTATGCGTGGCTGCGATAATTACTGCTCTTATTGCGTAGTGCCTTATACAAGAGGACATGAGCGTAGTAGAAATCCAAAGTCTATTATTACTGAGGCAAAAGATTTATTAAAAAAAGGCTATAAAGAGATTACTCTTTTAGGGCAGAATGTAAATTCTTATAATTGGAAAACTGACGATGAAACCTTAAACTTCTCAAAACTATTGAAACAAGTTGCTAATGTTTCTACCGAATTAAGAATAAGGTTTTCTACTTCACATCCAAAAGACATTTCTGACGAGCTAATAGAAACCATTGCTAATACTAATAATATATGTAACTCTATACATTTACCTGTACAATCGGGAAGCAGCGATGTGCTTAAACGCATGAAGCGTAGCTACGATATTGAATGGTATATGAATCGTATAAATAAGATAAAATCGCTTATTCCAAATTGCGGACTATCTACGGATATAATTACTGGGTTTTGTGGCGAAACTGATGAAGAGCATAATGCAACTGTGGCAATAATGCAAGAAGTTGGTTACGATTATGCTTTTATGTTTAAGTACTCGGAACGCCCAGATACTTTTGCCGCCAACAGAATGGCTGACGATGTAGATGAGGCTGTGAAATCAGCAAGGCTTACAGAGATAATAAATATGCAGCAAAAGACTTCTTTAGCTAGCAATAAGCGTGATATTGGGAAAGTTTTCAGGGTATTAGTCGAGAATGTTTCGAAACGATCAACAGCTCAAATGTCGGGAAGAAGCGACGAAAACAAAGTTATGGTTTTTGACAGAAAAAATACTGTAATTGGTGACTACGTAAATATAAAATGCACATCCTGCACAGTTGGTACTTTATTGGGAGAGATTATTTAATTATTAATGGTTAGTTATTAATTGTTAATGGTTAATTATTAATGGTTAATGGTGGAGGGAGGCTAGAGGTTGATTATCGATTACCTCAAAACCACTATATTTATTATACTCCTCAATAGCTATATTCAAGTTAAACTCGCCTTGTGGCATAGTGAAAAACATTCCTAACCCCATAAACCTATCAGCTAAATACTCCTGCTCAGTTTGCCCTGGGGTGGGAATAAACACAGCTTTTTTTCTAAGATTATACAAATCCATTATTGTAGAATAACCACTACGAGATATTAGCAAGTCAGCAGCCTGAAACTCTCTTTCAAGTTCGGAATCTTGTAAATGATTATATATTTTATTATCAGACTCCGCATTTACTTCTCCTGGTTTTCCCAACAAAAGCACATAATTACCTTTATAATCTCCCAATTGCTTTCTCAAAATCGCTTCAAACTCCCCCCTAGCAGGTTCAGGGCCCGAAACTAATGCAACAATATTTGGCAATTTATTATGAGACTCTTTATGACTAAGCTCATTTGCAAATTTAAATCTACTTAATGGTCCAATATATTTTATATTCAATTTGGATTCGAAACCATGGGATAGTTTTCCTGAGAGATTATTCTCTTCACCAAAATCGGGAACCCATACCTCGGTAAAATTACCAATAAAAAGCTCATGTAGCTTCCGTAGTATTGCCGAAGAAAAAGACAAAGCCGATGGTGGTAAAACTTGCAACTGATGAGTAATAAAAACAGACTTCACTCTGCTGTGATAAACTCCATACCTATTATCCGAGATTATTAACTCGGGTTTATGTTCATCCACCAATTTATCAATATAAGCATTCTCAGCTTTTATGGCCTTCTTAATCTTTGGAACTTGGGATAACACATTACCTACCATAGTTTTATGCTTATAAGTAAAATTATAAGCGGGTAAGTTATAAACAGTTTTATTAGGAAATCTCTGTTGCCAAAGAATAGCAGCATCGCCAGAAGAAGCAAGTATGGGCTGCCAGCCTTTATCGATATAATACTGCACAATTGGAATCATTCGAGTAGCATGACCCAAGCCCCAATCCAAAGCCGCAATAATTACTTTCTTGTGCATTAATACTAATTTCTATTATATATTAATAATATTACTATTGATTCATAAAACCTTGATTTTTTATAACATCAAGAAATAATTTTGAAAAATCAACATTCATTGCCTTAGGATATCTATTTTTGGTAAATATCTGCGCCAATGTTTCCAAGTCATTCTCTTCCAACAGCTTCTTTGTTTCTTCAAGAGCTTCTTTATCCTTATAAATTCTATCAATATCAGCTTCAGAATAGTCTTTATACTCTTCGTAATGCACTACTGCATCAGCAGGCAGGCGATCTACTAAAGCAGGAATATCTTTTGGATAACCAATTACTAAAGTAGTAACAGGAACAACTCCTTGAGGCAGATTAAAGAAATCTATCAATTTTTGAGCCTGATAAGTAGTAGTTCCCAAATAACAAACTCCTAATCCCTGAGCCTCAGCAGCTATTGTAGCGTTCTGAGCTGCGATTAGAGCATCTATTGACGCTGTGAAGAAAGAAAGGTAATTGTCATAACCTGGAGCAGCATTTCGCTGATTGCACCATTTATTAAACCTATTAAAATCGGCATTAAAGGTAAGTAGTAGCGGAGCTTCAAGTATCATTCCTTGTCCGAAATGTATTTTATGAAGCTGACTTTTCTTTTCCTCATCCTGAGTAACAATTATGCTATAAACTTGCATATTACCAGTGGTGGAAGTGCGTATTGCAGCCTCCAATATATTATCCAAAACAACTTTGGAAATCTCATCACTTTTATAACTTCTTATGGTTCTGTGATTAAAAATTGTATCTAATGCATTCATTATTTAAAATAATTTTTGTGTTACTATAATTTAGATGCAAATGTATGAATTAATAAACTAATTATGAAAAATACAACAGTTTAAAAAGCAATAAACTTATGTTATTTTACCGACTCGATAAATTCATCAAAAGCTATTTTTATTTCATCTCTAATTCTTCTAAATTCCGAGAGAATAAACTCATCGCTACCTTCTACTTCATCAGGGTCTTCAAAACCAATATGTAATTGCTTTCTCACATCGCCAGTAAAAATCGGGCAACTTTCCTTGGCATTGTCACAAACAGTAATTACAAAGTCAAAACTATCATTAATGAAAACATCAGAATTCTTAGGTTTATTATTGCTAATATCTATCCCCTCCTCTTGCATAACTTTTATGGCCAAAGGATGTACTCTTTTGCTTGGATTTGTTCCTGCCGAAAAGGCTATAATTCCATTCATATTGTTTAAGAAAGCTTCAGCCATTTGACTGCGACAGCTATTGCCTGTACATAAAATTAGAATCTTCATAATTTAGCATTCAACACTTTAACAGTTTAATAATTTAGTCATCTACAAATCGAACTTACTTTACATTACTCTTTTTCTTTTTGTGCAAAGCTCTCGAATAAGGCACAAAATCCATTGGTAAGAATTCTTTATTTAGGTATTTAAAATATCCAGCAATGGAAATCATTGCTGCATTATCGGTAGTAAACTGAAACTCTGGAATATAAGCTTTCCAACCGAATTTATTTTCGCCCTCTTTTAGTGCGTCTCTTAATCCCGAATTTGCAGACACTCCTCCCGCTATTGCAATTTGTCTTATTCCTGTTTCTTTGGAAGCTCTTTTCAGTTTTCCCATAAGAATATCTACAATCAACTTTTGCATAGAAGCAGCCAAATCAGCCTGATTTTCTTCAATAAAGTTATCATTCTTCTTTAGTTCATCGCGCACAAAATAAAGAAAAGAAGTTTTAATACCGCTAAAGCTAAAATTCAAACCTTGAATTTTAGGAAAAGGGAAGGCAAATCTATTCTCATTGCCAATTTTAGCAAGCCGATCAATATGTGGGCCTCCAGGGTAAGGAAGACCAAGTATTTTTGCTGTTTTATCAAAAGCCTCACCTGCAGCATCGTCAATAGTATTTCCAATAATTTCCATATCGAAATAGTCGTTAACTTTCACTATCTGTGTATGACCTCCCGATACTGTAAGACATAAAAAAGGGAATTGGGGCATATCCTGTCCTTGGTCTATAAAATGAGCAAGAATATGTGCTTGCAAATGATCTACCTCAAGCATAGGAATATCAAGGCCAAGGCTTAAGGCTTTAGTAAACGAAGTACCTACCAATAAAGAGCCTAGCAGGCCAGGACCACGAGTAATTGCTATTGCCGAAATATCAGATTTAGAAACTCCAGATTGCTTAATTGCTTGATCTATTACAGGAATAATATTTTGCTGATGAGCCCTTGAAGCAAGCTCAGGAACAACACCACCATATTTCTTATGTACATCTTGTCCTGCAATAATATTTGATAATATCTTTTGCCCTTGCAAAACTGCCGCAGAGGTATCATCGCACGACGACTCTATTCCTAATATAATTGGTTCATTACTCATAATCTTATTTTGATTGCTTTTGCGTTACAAAAGTACTTCATATTGATAATTTATAAGCAATTATTTAGATGTTTTTTTTATAAATAATCTCTTTATTAATAATGAAATCACATTTATACACAATTACTACTAGTATTATTTCCTGTTAATAGACTGAACTACTGAGCATAAAGAAAAATATAGCTATTTTAATTCAATAATAATCACAACACAATAAAACCTAAAACTTAACGGTAATATTAGGTTGTACCGTATCAAACAATTAATTACTTTTGCAGCCATGTTTAGATTTTTCAAAATTATATTATTTTTTGCGTTAATAGTTACCTTAGGGAGCTGTAGCAAATATCAACAATTAGCAAAACACGGCTCTACCCCAGAGAAATATGAGGCTGCCATGAAGTACTATGAGCAGGATGATTTTTATCACTCTCAGCAACTTCTTGATGAGTTAATTGTAGTACTCAGAGGTACTAATAAACTTGAGAAAGCTTACTACTATTACGCTCAAACATATTATAAAGAAGGTGATTACATGGTAGCAAGTTACCATTTTAAGTATTTTGCAAAAACTTTTCCAAAAAGTGATTATGCTGAGGAGTGCTTATATTTAAGTGCATATTGCAAATTCTTGGATTCGCCACCTGCTAATTTAGATCAATCGAGTACCGTTACAGCTATTAACGAGATGCAGATGTTTATAAATATGTATCCTGAAAGTGAAAAGGTATATGAGGCAAATGAAATTATGGATAAGCTTCGTAAAAAGCTTGTTATTAAGGATTTTGAAAACGCAAAGCAATATCTAACTACTGAGTATTATAAAGCTGCCGTTTATGCTTTTGAACGACATTTAAAGAAATTTCCAGGCTCTCCTTTTAAAGAGGAAGCTATGTATTTAACCATAGAGGCCGATTATATATATGCCAGCAAAAGTATTAATTACAGACAAGAGGAAAGATATACTAAAACTCTTTCTGCTTATAATGATTATGCTAGCAAATACCCTGATGGAGTATATGCCAAGAAAGCTGAGCGATATAAGAACTCAGCTAAGCATGGCATTGAAAAAATAAAAAAACAGAATAATTAGAGAATAAAATTATAATATTATGGATTATAAAAATATAAAAACAGACACTACTGCAGAATCGTTAAACGTGGTAGAATTAGAGGCAGGAACTAATAATATTTACGAATCTCTTGCTATTCTAGCAATACGTTCGAATCAAATTGGTCATGACCTTAAAGAAGAGCTAAACGAGAAAGTTGCTGAATTTCAGGTAAACAACGATACTCTTGAAGAGGTATTCGAAAACCGTGAGCAAATAGAGATTGCACGTTTTTATGAGCGTCTTCCTAAGCCTACATTAATGGCTATTCACCAATTGTTGCACGATGATGTATATCACCGTAACCCTCTAAAAGAAGAAAGTAAAGATAACTTCTAAAACTTCTTTTTATGCTTAAAGCAAAAAACATCTTAATAGGAATTTCTGGAAGCATTGCTGCTTACAAAATTCCTATTTTAGTTAGATTACTTCGCAAAGCAGGTGCTAATGTACAGATTGTAATGACGGATGCTGCAAAAGATTTTGTAACTCCCCTTACATTAAGTACCGTATCTAATAAGCCTGTAAGTAGCATTGCTTTTGACAAAAATACTGGAGAATGGGACTCTCATGTAGAGCTTGGCCGCTGGGCCGACCTTTTTGTGATGGCGCCACTCTCTGCAAATAGTATGGCTAAAATGGTTGCTGGCATTGCCGATAATCACTTACTAACAACATACTTAAGCGCTCGTTCGGAAGTTATGTTTGCTCCAGCAATGGATTTGGATATGTATAAACATCCTAGCACTACCAATAATATTGAGCAACTCAAACAAAGAGGTCATATAATTATTGAGCCTACCGAGGGAGAACTTGCCAGTGGCCTTTGTGGTATGGGAAGAATGGAAGAACCTGAGGTTATTTTTGAAAAAATAAAAAATTATTTTGATAAGAAATCTGTTCTTTCAGGAAAAAAAGTGTTAATTTCTGCTGGGCCAACATACGAAGCTATAGATCCTGTACGTTTTATTGGTAATCACTCTTCGGGCAAAATGGGATATTCCTTAGCAGAAGCTCTTGCAAATAAAGGTGCTGAGGTGTATTTAGTTAGTGGACCAGTAGCTATAAAACCTGCTGACAATATTACTAAAGTGGTAAATATAACTACTTCAGAAGAGATGTATGAAGCCTGCAACAACATATTTGAGGATATGGATATTGCAATAATGTCGGCAGCGGTAGCAGATTTTGCACCAAAAAATATTGCTGAGCAAAAGATTAAGAAAGGTGAATCTGTTCCTAATATAGAATTAGAGGCAACGAAAGACATACTGCTCTCTTTGGGAAATAGAAAAACTGATAAACAACTTCTTATTGGCTTTGCTCTAGAAACTAATAACGAAATTGAAAATGCTATTATTAAATTAGAAAAGAAAAATCTGGATTTAATAGTACTGAATTCTATGCAAGATAAAGGCGCTGGATTTGGGCATTCTACTAATAAGATAACTCTTATTGATAAAGATAAACATCCACAAAGTTTTACCTTAAAAACTAAGGATGAAGTGGCAAAAGATATTGTTGAAAAAATTGAAACTTTGATTTAATGCAAAAGGTATTTATTCTATTAATTGGTCTTATGATTAGCATTTCTATAAATGCCCAGGAGCTAAACTGCCAAGTTCAGCTTAATGATCAGCAGGTGGAAGATACTGACAAATCAAGATTTCAGACTTTGCAAAGTGCCATTTACGAGTTTATGAATAATAGACAGTGGACAAATAATCAAATTAAAACCGAAGAACGAATTGAATGCACTATTTCCATAACATTTTCTAAAGATGGTACATCTCGCGATAATTATAAAGGAACTATACAAGTCCAATCGCGCCGACCAGTTTTCAACTCATCGTACGATTCGCCAATGCTTAATATTTTGGATAAGCAGGTTTCTTTTAAATGGGTAGAACACGATCCTTTAAATTTTGATATAAACTCTTATACCAATAACCTAACATCAATATTAGCATTTTATGCATATATAATAATTGGTACTGATTTCGATTCTTTTTCTCCATTAGGAGGCACTCCATATTTTAATAATGCACAAACTACGGTAAATAATGCATCAAACTCAGGGTTTCTGGGTTGGGCATCAATGGGTAGTGAGAAAAATAGATATTGGTATCTTGAGAATATTCAAAATTCTAGATACGAAGATTATAGAAATTTCTTATACCGTTATCACAGAAAAGGCTTGGATCAGATGTTTGAAAATCTAAGCCAAGGTAGAGTTGAAACATTAAACTCACTAAAGCTTCTACAAAATGTGCATAAGGCACGAATAGGGCTTTATACCATGACTACTCTTATGGATGCAAAGCGTGATGAATTTATTGGTATTTTTAAAGATGCTCAGCCCAATGAGCAGAAAAAAGCTAAAGCATATCTTATGGAAATAGATGCTGCAAATGCTGCTGAATACCAGAAAATGGTTCAAGGAAGTGGACGATAATTCTAATTAAGATTTTTTTAAAACCACTTAAGCTTACCTGCCTTTTCTTTATGTTTTAAAAAAAATAATATCTAAACCTATTTTTAAGAAAACCTTATTAGTTCAAGCGTTTTATATTTATCTGTTATATACATCTTGCAATGCAATAGACACGCGGTATTGGGATAAGGAATTATATCTTTCTCACAGCATCGTGAGGAAAGACACCCTTTGAAAAGGGGCAGCGAGGCAAATTGCGTAGCGGGGGATTGAATATTTAATATTTAGTCAATCCTCCGACTATTTTTCATGGAGAGAATAATTTATCACACATATATATAATTAAAGAATGCCTACCTCCTTCTACTTCGGCTGTGCTCAGTACAGGTTTAAGTAGGACTTCTTCTAGTTATGGCAAATTTTATATTTCTACTATATGCGATAAAATCACGCAGCAGCCTTTAGTATATTCGCACATCATTTGGGAGCCCAGGCCTAGCTCAGTCAGGGCGAGACTTGGAGTCGCACTCTGACTCGCTACATCGGGGGTGATTTATTATTTGCTGATTAAACATATATTATTCTCATTTATTTATATCATATCTCTCGGTTGTGGATTTTCTTGCTTTTCCATTAGTTCGTCTAAATAGCTAAATACTAATTCAATGCTTTTATCTTGATTAGTTAATTTCTTTTTTATTTCTTCAATTTCCAATTTTACGCTTAAATTGTCTGTTAGAAGTTCTCTAATCTCCACAAAAAGCTCAATTATTCTAATACTTATTTGTGTTGCTCTCTTACTATTCAAAACATTTGACAATTGCAATTCACCATGCTATATTATATGACATGCGTATAAAGCATCGTCGGATATGGAATAGGTTGCTCTCCAGCAGAGCTTATTCAATGAATCAAAGATTAGAAAATATACCAAAAAAAATCTGTTTTATAAATAGGAAAAATAGTTATTTTTGTTTTCTAGAATAAATATAAAAAGTTATTTTTTTCCACAGTAACTTTGCTTATTTTCTGTCCAACCAATGGGGAGTATTATAAAAGTACCTATAAAACCTGAATGTAAATTTTAATAATGTTCAAGAATCATGCAACAAATTAGAGAGTATCTTGAGAATATAGATACAGTAAGCAACGTGGATTGGCAATATTTTTTGTCCAAGTTAAAGCAAAGGCAGTTTCCAAAGAAGCAGTTAATTATTCAAAAAGGGGATGTGGAAAATTATATTTCATTTATTGAAAATGGCATTGTCCGATTCGTTATTCCAAATGATGACACAGAAAAGGAAATCACTTTTGGATTTAGCTTTGAGAATGAATTCGTTAGTGCTTATGATTCTTTTTTAACTCGACAACCGTCATTATTTGAGGTAGAAACACTCAGCGAAACTGTAGTTTGGAGCTTGACTTACAACGACTTGCAAGATGTATACAAAAAAACAGAAATTGGAAATGCAATTGGACGTTTTTATGCTGAAAAACTATTCTTAATAAAATCTAAAAGGGAGCAATCCCTATTAAATAATTCTGCGGAGCAGCGATACCTTAATATTTTTACCGAACGCCCAAATTTATTGAAAGAAATCCCACTTAAATATATTGCTTCATATATTGGAGTAACACCACAAGCTCTTAGTAGAATACGAGCACGAATTTCTTAACCTTGGTTCATAGGTTAGCAACAAAAATAGCACTTTCTTTGCCCTATATTTATGTAATATCTTTTTTGACATGGAAAACTATTTTGACAAACAATTTGAACTTCGGTACTTCGAAATGAATAAATTCAGGGAAGCTTCACCAACAACAATACTAACATTATTGGAAGAAACAGCTGCTGATCATTGCTATTCCATTGATAACAGCCTATTTGATTTATTGGAAAGAAATATCGGCTGGGTATTGGTTTCCGGTATTATGAAAATGGAGCGCTATCCAAAGTATAAAGAAAAAATCACTATCAGAACATGGCTTTCCAGCTATTCTACGGTAAGAGGTTTTAGGGAGAATATTATTTACGATGAAAAAGGAGAAATTATTGGTAGAGCAAAAGGTCTTTGGTTATACTTCGATATTGGTAGGAGAAGACCTGTACAAATTCATAGTGATTTTATTAATAAATGGGGGTTTGATAGCGAAGAAAGCCTTAATCATAATGTTGTAAGAAAGATTAAACCTATCGATACTGGCATATATTCCGACGAATTTAATATCAACCGCTTTGATATAGACTCAAATCAGCATGTAAATAATATTCGTTATTTGCAATGGTCTATGAATTCTATTCCTGATGAAATTATTGACAATTACTACCTCCATTCAATTGATGGAAGATTTGTTGCCGAAGCCAAATTTGGAGATGTTATTATATCACATACTGAACCCGACGAAGGCGAAAATTCGTTTGTACACACCATTAAAACAAAGGCTGACAATCGAGTTTGTGCTATCGCCAAAACTATTTGGAAAAAGCGTTGATAAAATATAGTTGCTGCGCTCCTTATAGCTATCGCGGTTGTGTCGAGTTGCATTCAATAAGTTAACTAATAATTGCCCCGCTACCACATAAATCGTATGGTTTTCAGTAAGTTAACTAACAATAACAACTCCATTTAATACTCGTTTCTAGTAAATACATCTAGCCAATCTACAACAGCAAAACTTATAAAATATGCTCCTTCAGGATTATGGAATTTGTAATTTCTGCTCATTTAGCAAATATAACGAAATATACTTTTGGTTAGTCATTATGTTCTTTTAATAGCCTGTTATGGTATGCCTGTTATACACACCACACGAAAGGATTCGTGCGGTAACGCATAGTGGCATTCGTGCGGCATCTGGGCGATTTTTTTTAGTTTTTATTAGTGCACTTTGTATGTTATTCATTTATAGGCTGCAATGGTACTAATTGAATAATTAAAATGATATTATGCCAGTAATATAAAACACAATAATCAACATAACTGCTACACCGACAAAGATCTGAATTAATTCACTAGAAAGTGAATCGATTAAGTCATCACTCTCTTCTGCTTTTTCATCAATCCACACTTTTTTGAATGAAACAATTTTTAGATTATAAATAGATTTAATAATCCAAATAGTAATTACACCTACAAATCTAAATAATATTGAACCGTAAAACATTTTGTAGAATTTATTTAATTATCTTCTTTGCGTATTTCCTGCTGCTGATGTTCCTAACATAAAAACGGGTAATGTTTTATTAAAGGCATTATTTTGCTTAATTGTATGATTTAACATCCTATTATTAAGCCCTCTTTGAGCGGCAGAGATACCTTTAACAGCACCTGTTTTCGTATATGCTTTACTAAATTGAGCAGCGTTTAATACTTTCTTGCCAATTTTTAAAGTGCTTCCTATTTTACTTATTGGTACAAAATTAGTCAAAGTATTAACTCCTGCATTTCGTAATTCATTTCTATTTGCTCCCTCTCCTGTTAAATGCCGCATTTTGTCAGGACCTAAAACTACTGCTGTTGCATAAACAGTAAAATCATCAACAATCCCATAAGAAAGTTGTGCAAAGAAATTACTACTTTCACTCCAATTGTCTATTGCTGTTGGGTTAAATTGCGTATATGAAGCCGTATTGTTAGGAGTACAAG
>JAOZSY010000241.1 GCA_029939445.1 Bacteroidales bacterium | reverse complement strand
CATTAGTATTAAAAAAGTCTAATTGTGATTTTACTATTTCTGAATATGGGTTCATATTATTTTGAATTATTATTGTTACATTTTACATATGCAGTGGCTAATTTATGCTCTCATTTAAAGGATATACAATACCCATTTCTTTTATTAAATTAGGTATTGATGAATTTGCCTAAGCACTAGCCAAAGGTAACAATAATTGTGTATATAGAAATTCTAATATTATGGTTTAATAATAAATTATAATTGCAAGATATTAATTATTCTGATTTGTTAAAATGCTGTATTTTAATACTGTTTCGTAAGATACGACATAATACTGTAGAAAAGATGATGAAAAGCATAAATAAATGTTTAATAATAGGATAATTGTAACTAAAAGAGTATAAAATAGTTTGTATTTTTGCAAAAAATATAAAAGTGGTTATCTTTAAGTGATTGTAACAAGTTAATTTTAGATAAAGAGTTAAATAGCAAATACTAATTAGATATGTCTTATGATATCATATTAGTAAATTTCTTTTCTAAATAAAAAACTTCTACAATATATTTTAAATAGTGTATAGTGTTTATATTATGAAGCAGGTATATAGAGTATTAGTACTTAGCGCCGTATTTTTCTTTTTCATTGGAAATCTCCTTGCGCAAAATGCATCTTTTAATTATTCAACCAGTACTGGTACTATAGGTACTACTTATAGTTGGATAGATTGTTCAACGGGCGGAACAGAGATAACTTCATTTAGTGAAGCAGATGATGGGCATGCTTCTGTTAGTTGGCCGTTTAGTTTTAGTTTCTACGATGATAATTACACAACTTCAAATAGCATTAGTGTTTCTACTAATGGTTTTATTAGATTAGATGGTGTTGCTAGTGATAATTATTCTGATGCGAGTAGTTATAATCTAACATCTACCGCTACTAGTTTTGGACAAATTATATGTCTAGGTATTTATGATGATATGACTGATCAGTCAAACGTTTATTATAAAACAACTGGAACTTCCCCAAATAGAATTTTTACTATTGAATATCATAACCTTGAGATTGATTATAATGATAATAATTATGCTGATATTCAAGTAAGTTTTTATGAAACATCAAATAAAATAGTTATTATGTTTGGTGCAGATGATGTTAATAGAAGTGGTGTTGATATAGGTATTCATAGTGGAGTAAATACATTTTTTGATAAGTGGCAAGATGTTGATAATGGTACAAACAATGCATGGATTGAATATACAATTCCTGCTAAATCATTTAATAGTATAACTTATAACCAAGCATCTACTGCTGATGTATCTCCAAGTCAGGCTAATGCCGAAATTCTTAGAATAGATGTGGATGTAAATGGTGGAACAGGAACATTGAACCTTAACTCAATTCAAATAACAGCTAATAATGATAATAATGCAGATATTGCATCTTCAGGAGTAAAATTATATCGAACAACAACAACTACTTTTTCAACTGCAAATCTATTGGGAACAGCGCAATCTTTATCTAGTGGAACAGCCACTTTTTCTAGTTTAAATTATGATTTGCCAGGTGGTACAACTTATATATGGGCAGTTTATGATATTGCTAGCACAGGTATTCTAAATAATGATGTGGATATGACTATCGCTGCAAATGCAATTAATATTGGTGGAAGCACTTATCCTTCTTCATTACAAAGTCCAACAGGAAGTCGCGAAATTGTTTTTATAGAGTGGGATGGTAGTACGAGTACAGATTGGACTGTGGGATCAAATTGGTCTGGTGGTAATGAGCCTACTAGCAATGATAATATAGTAATTCCTTCTGCACCTACAAATCAACCACATGTATTAAATGGTGATCCAGGAGAATGCAAAAATCTGATTATTAAATCAGGTGCTGTTGTGACTATTGATGCAACAGGGGAATTTGATATTTATGGTGATATTGATAATGAAGGTACAATAGCTAGTGCAGGTGATGAAACTTGGTTATTTGGTTCAAACAATTATATCAAGGGGTCAGGTATATTTACAACTTTTAGAGTACAAGTAAAAGATGATAAATCATACACATTATTACATAATATTAGCTGTGATAGAATGCGAGTACACGGGACAGGTGGAACATTAAATATAGGAGACTATACGCTTGCATGTTCAGGTGATTATAATGATAATCCAAATAGTGATAGTCCAGTTACTTCTACGACTAATATAAATAATGGTACTCTTTCTGTAGTTGGTGTTATTACTTTGGAAGGAACACTTAATCCTGGCACTGGAACATTCTTCTACAACGGTAGTAACACTCAAGATATAGTAGATAAAATGTATTATAGTTTAAAGGTTAAAGTATCATCAGGTACTAGGACATTAACAAATGTTTCCACGAATACGCGTAATCTAGAAATTACAGGAGCAGGGACAGCTTCTCTTAATGCAAATATTAATATCGATGGAAATATTGTCAATGGTAGTGGTTGTACTATTAATCAGAATGCGCATAGCATTAATCTAGCAGGTGATTGGTCCAATAGTGGAACCTTTACTCAAGGAACGCAAGCCGTTACTTTTGATGGAGCATCTTCGCAAACAATAAGTGGTTCAACTGCAACCACATTCTATAATTTAACAGCTAATAATAGTAGTGGTATAACTTTAAACAAAACAACAAATGTTTCTAAGACATTGACTCTAAGCTCTGGTATTATTAATACTACTTCAGCCAATATGTTGATTTTGGGAACTTCTGCTACTGCTGTTAGTGGAGCGGGTAGTACAAGGTATATTGATGGTCCCATGCGTAAAGATGGTAGTACTGATTTTGTATTTCCAGTTGGAGATGCAGGGAAATATGCAAGAATTGGAATTTCAAGTCTTTCGGGATCAGATAATTTTACTGCCGAATACCATAAAACTCAACCTTTAGATAATACAAATTACTCATATCCAATCACTAAGGTTAGCGATAACGAATCATGGGATCTTATAAATGGTGGTGGCTCTATTTCAGCAACGGTTACACTTTATTGGGAAGATTCCAAATGGAGTGGAATAGGAAGTTTTTCTGATTTACGAATTATGCATTATGGCTCAGCATGGACAGCTGAATCGGGCACCTATTCAAATACGGGTTCTGTGGGTGTAGATGCTGCAAATGCTGGCACTCTAAGTGTTACTGCGGTTAGTGCTTTTAGTCCCTTTAGTTTTGGGACAATTGATAATGTAAACAATCCTTTGCCCATTGATTTATTAAGTTTTGATGCACAGGTTGATGGTGATGTTGTTTTAATAAATTGGAAAACTGCCACTGAAGAGAATAATGATTATTTTATTATAGAACGCTCTATAGATGGTGAAATATCTGAACAAATTGGTAGAGTGCAAGGTGCAGGAAATTCAAACATTACTATAGATTACGAACTAGTTGATTTTCTACCTTATAGTGGAATTTCTTATTATCGACTTATTCAAGTTGATTATGATGGACAAATGGAAACATTTGATTGGGTAGCGGTAAGCTATAAAGATTCTAAAATGGCTACAATGGATATTTATCCAAACCCAACTTCTGATGGTGTTTTAAATGTTAGTATTCATAATGTTATAGGAGAACTACAGATAGTTGTTTATGATATAAGTGGGCGTGAAGTTTATAGGAAATTAGAATTATTAGAAACAGAAAATCAATATTTGCAACTATTATTGGACTTGCCAAGTGGTATTTATAATATTCAGTTAGTAAATCAAAGTAATATAATGATGAAGAAATTGATTGTTAATTAAGTTTTTATCATATAAAGGATATTTGAAGTCACGAAGCTTAATTGCTTAGTGACTTTTTTGTTTTTTTAAATATATATAATTGAGTAATTATTTCATATTTGATATCCTTCGTAGAATATAAAATTTGCGTAAACTCTAA
>JAOZSY010000240.1 GCA_029939445.1 Bacteroidales bacterium | reverse complement strand
GAGCACGTTATACTCATAATGAAGATTTTTCGCCATATCGTTGTATGCCTTTTTTGCCTGATGCCAATACTGTGTTATTACTTCATTTAGACGAAAACTCTGGAAATAGCTTAGGTGATGAGTCAAGGCATTTCTTCAATACAAATTTAAGATCTTCGCCAAATTATCCCAATTGGGAAAAGCAAGAGCAGAAAGTATCTGTTATTTACGAAAAAGATTTTGAAGCTGAATCACAAATTAATAATATTGGACAATCAATAAATCTTAACTGGTCTACAAACTTTGAAGAGGATAATAGTGGGTTTGAGATTTATAAAAGTCGTGATAATCAGCAGTGGGAATTACTATCTTTTGTAGACCCTAATAATAATGCTGGTAAAATAGTTGATTATAGATTTGTAGATGAAATGGTAGAGCTTGGTTATAATTATTATAAGCTAAAGCAAATATATAAAGGCTGTAAGTATCTATTCTCTGGATTAGATTCTGCGAATATTATAGCTAAAAATACAATTAGTATTTATCCAAATCCTGTTAGCGATATATTATATATTGAAGGTGTGGAAGGTGTGAAGGTTGTAAAAATGCTAGTGATAGATATGATGGGTAAAGAGATAATAGTTAAGTTAAAACCTGATAATAACACTATAGATATTAGTTCATTGCAAGCAGGCTTATATTTTCTTAAAATAGAATATAAAGATGGTTATCAGCTAGAAAAATTTATAAAGATAAGAACTCTAGAATAGGGTTTTTATTAGAAATATTGAAATAGAGATAAATATATAGTCAATTCTGTATTTAGAAATTCTTAACGAAAAGGTTCAGTATGAAGAAAAAATACTTATTAAAAATAGTTATATTTATTAGCTTGTTTTTGGCTGTAAATTCTATGGCTTTTGGTCAAACAGGAAATAAATATGCAATTGATTATAATGGAAGCGATGAAAGCCTTTATCTTAATGATGAAAGTAATCATCTTGATGTTACTAATGCATGGACATTTGAGTGTTGGATTAATGTGGATGCTCAAACGAGTTATGATGACATTATGTACAGAGATGGAGTATTCAATTTTTCGCTTCGAGATAAGGATGCAACTGGAACTGGAGATTTTGGGATTTATTTTAGAGATAGGGATGATGGAATAAATATTGGTACAGGAGCTAATGAGAATTTGAGTTTTAATACATGGTATCATGTGGCCGCAACTTATGATGGAACAACTGCCAAGTTATATATTGATAATACAGTGGTTGACAACAGCACAGGAACATGGACTCTTGCAACTTCTACTAACAATTTAAACATTGGAGCAAGATATGTATCTAGTTATGCGAACTATTTTGATGGTCAAATAGACGAAATACGAATGTCAAATATTGCAAGGGCTACAACAGCTATGCAACTATCAACACACGAGGAAGAATATACTAGCGATGCGAATACTATTTTTTTAATGCATTGTGATGATCAGGCGAATACTCTAACCTATGTTACGGGAGTGAGTTATTCTGGAGCGGTAAATTCCCATAATATATCATCTGCTGATTACCTTTATGGAGAAGTATCAAGCGGTAAATTATTACGCCCTGAATATCGTTCTAAAACAACAGGTAACTGGAATGCTGCTGCAAGTTGGGAATATGACAATACAGGATCTGATAATTGGGTTGATGCATCGCTTACACCTAGTTATTATGATGATGCAATTACTATCCTCAATGGACACACTATTACAATTTCTGCAGATGTTAGTATTGACCAAACGACTATTGCTTCGGGAGGACAAATAACTGTTAGTGATGGAAAAACTTTGACAATTAAAGATAGTACAGGAACAGATTTTTCCATTAGTGGAACTCTTAGAAAAGAAGGAACAGGTGCTATTTTATATTCCGGTACATTAGCATTTAATGATGGAGGAAAGTTTGAACTTGCTGGTACAAATAAATATATTCCTGTATCAACATGGGATGATAATTCTACTTGTGAAATAACAGGAGCAATTGAGGGGGATATGACTACGACATATCATACGGATCAGGAGTTTGGGAACTTTATATGGAACTGCTCAGGCCAAACAGGTAATGTTTATTTTAGCGGGGCTCTTACAAATATTGATGGAGATTTTACTTTGATAAGTACAAATGGAAATGAATTTAGATTAACAGGAACTGCAGGCGATGCCCCAACAATAGATATTACAGGAAATGTTGATATCCAAGGTGGAATTTTAAATTTGACAAGTGGTGATAATAATAGTTATTTTGTTTGTAATGGGAATTACACACAATCAGGAGGTGAAATAAAAGCTTCTGGTGCTGGAACCGGCTATTTGCGTTTTGGTCCACTTTCAGGAAGTGGATATTCCGGAATCTTTACTCATTCGGGTGGAACATTTACACCTGAAGATATACAGGTAAATAGTTCTTATGCACTAACTCTTTCCTCTAATATGAATATTGGCACAGCACCTCTAATAATTAAGGGTACATTTACTATTCCTGCATCTTATAGTCTTACTATTCCAGTAGGTGGTTTAGTAAATATTGTTGGTACTTTATCAATAAGCGGCACATACACCGATAATGGAACAACAAAATTTAATGGTTCTTCTGCTCAAACAATTCCTTCTGCTACATATAATAATTTAACCATTGATAACTCAAGTGGAGTAACATTGGAAGGAGCAACTTATGTTAAAGGGGTATTTACATTAACAGATGGAATTATTAACACAACTTCTACAAATTTACTAACAATTAATGATGGTGGGTCAGTAAGTGGAGGTAGCAATGCCGCTCACGTTGATGGTCCAATGGCAAAAGTTGGAGATAGTGACTTTATTTTCCCAACAGGTGATGGTGGCAAATGGGCAAGAGTAGGCTTATCAGGTCTTTCAGGTTCAGAAACTTTTACTGCTGAATATCATAAATCAACTCCTGCTAATAATACAACTTATTCTTCTCCATTAACTAAAGTTAGCGATAATGAATGGTGGCAGATAGACAGATCTGGTATGGTATCCGCTGATGTTACTTACTATTGGGAAGATTCGGAATGGAGTGGTATTGGTGATTTTGATGGACTGCGTTTAGCACATTGGAATAGCACTAGCTCTGAATGGGAAGAAGTTTCTGGAACATACTCTCACACAGGTTCTGTTGATTTATCAAGTGTTCAATTTGGTAGTTTAAAAGTAACAGGAGTTAGTAGTTTCAGTCCTTTTGCACCCGCAGTAGGAGATACCACCGCACCGGTAGTAAACTCAGTAGATGCACTAAACGATACAGTTGTTCAGGTAGTATATTCTGAAAAAATGGATACAACTACTGCGATAGATATTACAAATTATATAGGATTAACAGTTGTAGATACAGTATTATTAAGTGTGAATCTCGATACAGCTTTTTTGTATTTGTCCACTCCATTAGTATCAGCTCAAACTTATAATCTTACAATCAATAATGTAAAAGATTCTTCACTTAATGTGATGGATTCAGCACAGACTTTTGTAGTAGTTTATACTGCACCCGCAGTAGGCGATACCACCGCACCGGTAGTAAACTCAGTAGATGCACTAAACGATACAGTTGTTCAGGTAGTATATTCTGAAAAAATGGATACAACTACTGCGATAGATATTACAAATTATATAGGATTAACAGTTGTAGATACAGTATTATTAAGTGTGAATCTCGATACAGCTTTTTTGTATTTGTCCACTCCATTAGTATCAGCTCAAACTTATAATCTTACAATCAATAATGTAAAAGATTCTTCACTTAATGTGATGGACTCATCGCAAGCTTTTGCAGTGATGTATACAGCGCCTTATGTTCCAGAATTAATTATTACAGAAATAATGTATAATGGTCCTGAAAGTAACACTGATACTACAGAATT
>JAOZSY010000055.1:9626-13340 GCA_029939445.1 Bacteroidales bacterium | reverse complement strand
GGTTTTGTCAATATCTATTAGCTTTCTTACAAAATAGTTTTTATTAATATCCTTAAACTCAATATAAAGTAGGTAATTATAATCTTCTATTATTGGCAAATGAAAATAACCGAAAGAGCTATTATTAAGTCCAAAATTATCGGTGTCGGTATATACAAATGTCCCACTATCAACCAATAACTTTGCTTTATAATTATAATATATTTCGTAATGTATACTCGCCTTGGCAAAGTCTATATTATAATTATCTTTTTTATAAAGTAATTCGCTATTATCAATCTGATAAAAAAGGGTAGAAGTAGTATCGCTATTATGATAAACGCTAAATTTTGGATGTAAATTCACCCCGTTAATATTATAAAGTTCCGAAAAATTTTGTTTATTAAATCTTTCTTGGGCATTTATATTAACAAATAATACTGCCAAAATTAATAATAGAATATATTTCTTTATCATGATTTCTAATAATAAAAAAACCACATCATTTCAATAGTATTGAATGTGATGTGGTATTAAATAAGTACTTCAATAAGATTGCTTACTAATTTGTTTTTACCAACCACATAGATTGATTTCCATCGCCTTTAGATTCGGTATATCCTATCAATAAATATGAACCATCTTTACATTGTATCATTTTATTGATTTTGTCGTCTTCCTCTTCTCCAAACGTATTCTCGTAAACTTTATTTCCTTTTTTATCAATTTCCATTATCCAAGCATCATACTTGCCTTCGCCTTGGCTAGCAGTAAAACCGCCTAATACGTAACCATTATCAGTAGGGCATATACTCATAAATTCTTCATCTTTTAGCCCACCATATTGGTTATCCCAAGCTTTATAATACTCATCTTCAATTTGTATCATATAACCATCAAAGAAACCTTCAGAATCGCTCATGGTGCTACCAACTATAAGAAATTTGCCATCAGGCAATAAGCAGAAGTCATTACCATGTTCAAAATTATCTTTACCATAATATTTCTTTTCTTTTGAAGAGCCTCTTTCTTTATTTGCTTTTACGAAATATATATCCATACCTCCAGCGCCATAACTTGTAGTGTGTCCAAGTACGTATATAAAAGAATCTTGAGGACTTTGCTTTATTCTTACAGCAATATCAGTTCCTGCACTACCAGTAGTACGATCCCATATTCTCTTTCCTTGCTCTTTTCCTACTCCTAGAGTATTTATTTTTACAATATAAAAATTATGCTTTTTTGGGCCTTTTGATTTTGTATAGCCAGCCATTACAATTTTATTATCAAAAGTTTTTATAAGATCAAAAGCTTCGTCATCGCTTTTGCCACCATAGAAGTGTTCCCAAAGCTTATTTCCTTCACTATCAATCATCATAAACCAATAATCTTTTTTACCGCTTCCTTTTGATTCGCTATATCCTGTAATAGCATATTTGCCATTATATTCTATAATTGCGTTAAACTGATCATCTTTTTTTCCACCATAGGTCTGACTCCACTCTTCGTCGCCATTGGCATCTACTTTTACAATATACCCATCGAGTTTACCACTGCCTTCAGAGTTTGTTGAGCCTACAATAATAAACCCATTGTCAGGAGTTTCTATTGCGCTCATAGCAGTTTCTTCGCCCATTCCACCAATCGCTACATCCCATTGTAGGCTTAGTTGTGCGGTTGTGGCAATACTTATAAAAAAAAGTAAGATGATAATGTAAATAGCTTTCATAATTATGTTTGTGTTTTAGTGCGTATGGTTGCAAATGTACAATTTTTTAGTTGTTATAAAACCCTTGTTTTTATGAGTTTTGGTGGGTGTTGTTATTGCCTTTCAAACTCATAATCTCGCTCTACTTTTGCTATTCGTGTTTTAAAAGTTTTATACCATTCATTCCGACCCTTTTCTCTTACCACTGTATGTTCTGCATTTTCTTTCCATTTCTTAATGGATTCTAAATCTCGCCAATATGAAACTGTTATTCCAATTTCATTTCTCGCGCTCTCAGCACCAATAAAACCTTCTTGCTGCTTTGCCAACTCTATCATTCTATCTGCTGCTTTACAATAGCCATTATCTCCTTCGGTTCTTGTTGATGTAAATATTACCGCATAATATGGTGATTTTGGTGTGCTTGCTATCATTGTTTTTCTTTTTATATAATGAGATTTTAATCTATCTTCAATAGTCTATTCTATCTATTCTGAAATATTGAATAAAACCTTTATTTTATTTACGCCTTTTATGCTATTGCTATTAATGCTAATTTCACAGCTATAGTTTTTTACTTTAAGGTTTTTACCTTCTATTAATATAAATATCTTTCCTTTCTCGTTTGGCTGTAAAGTAGTTTGTGGGCTTTGTGTTTTAATGAAATTACAATTAGAAGAAATTTTCTTTATTTTTAATTCTGATTCTCCCGTATTTCTAAAATAGATAATTGCTGTTTTATTTTCTTCCATTGTTAGCTCACCAATATTTATTTCCTTCTTTTGCCACGATAGAATAGGATAAGAGCTTTCATTAATTGGTAGAATATCGTTGCTACTATACATTACAATTTGTATTTTTCGTTGTAATGCTGCCTCACGGCTATATACAGAGTTTCTTTTGTCGTTGGGGTTATTACTCACTAAGCCTGTGGATTGACTATCACCAAGGGGGTCTTCGTATATAGTAAGTTTATGGGCACTATCGTTGCTATTATTCATATATATAGTAAAATAGCCATTGTCGTATTCTGTAATATAATTCCGTAAACTATGAATTCTTCTTTTCGAAAGTGCTAGATTATACGTAGAACTATTCAAAGGGCTTGCATAACCTCTAATCTTAATCCTTACATTCTTCTTGTTTGTGAGTTCACTTTTAAGAAGTTCAATAAATTTATTTAAATCAGAAAAACCATGTTCTACCTTCTCACTAAAGAAATCTTCAATTTGTTCCTCTGCCTTTATAGCATCAGCTTTATTTAGTCCTTTGGCATATTCTTTTTTATAAATATCTTTTGTAGCTATATAGTCTTTAAGTAGGTCTTTATAATTAGCAGTGGTACTAGTGCTAACACTTTTCCTGTCGGGCATATCGTTCTCAAAATACAAACTCAAAGGAAGAAGTTTTTTAATTGCAATTACATTGGTGTCAATATCTATGCTGTCATTAATAATAAATTCTTCAATATCCTCATTATTAGGCTTTAGAATAGCTTTGTAGATATCAGTGCAGCAATCTTCCATCTCGCCATGGTAGTATGAACCAATTCTGTTGGAACTAAAATAAGCTACATCATCATCAATACCTTTAATATAGTATAAATCATCGGCAGGAGAGTTTATTCCTAATCCCATATTTCGTACTTGTTTAAAGCTTGATAATGAGCCAGGAGTCTTGAAAATATCAAATCCACCAAACCCTTTATGACCATCAGAGCTAAAAAATAATGTACTTATCTCTTTATCGTAAAAAGGACTTGCTTCATTTCCTTTGCTATTAATAATGCTGCCTGCATTTTGTATTTCTCCAAGTTTTCCATCTCTGATAATAGAATACCAAATATCACTACCTCCAAATCCATTGGGAATATTTGAACTAAAATACAAAATGCTATAATTGTCAAACTGAACTATGCTTGGTTGTGTACTTGTATAATTATCTATATTTACCTTGTCAAGCTTTTTTGCTTTTGACCATTTTCCATTGGTGTATTTTGAATGGTAAATTTTACATTCTCCAATTAG
>JAOZSY010000055.1:0-9526 GCA_029939445.1 Bacteroidales bacterium | reverse complement strand
AATCATCAATGGAGCTTAAAGCTAGTTTTGAAGATTCAAGCTGTTGCTCAGCAATACGTCTGTATTCATGATTCTTTCCAGTATTTATATAGTGTGAATAAGCAGAAATTGCCTCTTTATATTTTTCTAATTGGATGGCAGTTTGTGCAAAAAAGAAATAGTAATCAGAGTTAATACTATCAATTCCTTCCAATAACTTAAACTGCTCGTATGCTTTAGTATTGCTATGCTGTAAGTATAAACTTTTAGCATAAAGATACCTTATTTCATTATTTGTAGAGTCAGCTTTCAGTAGCTTTAGGTATATAATATTTGCATCGGAATATTGCTTTTCAAGAACATATTGCTTGGCAATAGAAATCTGTTTCTCATTATTTTGGGCAATGGAAGTGCCGCCAATTAATAAAAAGCAAACTATAAGCCATATATATGATGATTTTCTCATTAAAAAATGGGGCAGGGTATAGTTTGTCTTTTAGGAGCCTTTTTGTTTTTAAAGATTAGCCATTTTAAGCTAATCTCCATTCCGCCACGGTACTGACTTGCGGTTTTTAGGGGCGACATATTAATATCATATGTAATTGCTAATTTGGCACTTTTATAGTCAATGCCAGCATAAACTATTAGAGCATCAATGTTTCTGCCATATAAACCTGTGCTTAGAGCCATATAATTATTTCTTGTTTTATTGAATTTATAATTTAGCTTAGCACCAACTACAAGCTCTTTGTATGGCCCTTGTATAGAAAAGAAAGCTGCCGGTAGAATATCAAGAGGAGTATTGGTCTTAATATCTGTTTCTATATAAAACTGTGTTTTAATATATAATGTAGCTTCCTTGCTATCTATTAAATTCTGATTAGGCTGCGTAAGATGCCAAACGGATATTCCGCTATTAAGCATAAAATTTCTTGATGGTGTATAAAGGTAATGGGCTCCAACGCTAAAATCAATAAAACTAAATTGATCTACAATTAGTATCTCGGTATTATTCTGACCAATATTAGACATGCTACCATTCCATTGTTCTGGGAAATATAATTGTGAATAGTCTATCGAGCGCTGAAAATATGATACTTGCCCACCAATAGACATAGTATGATGATTGTTTCTGCTAAGCGATTTTATCCATGAGCCGGACAATCCCATTTGCATAGTTCCATAATGAGAATCTCCTGCCTCATCTTTATTGAAAATTATTCCTATTCCGAAATAATCACGATTTTTCTTTCTGTTCAGTATCTTAAAATCAAAACTTCCCGATATAGTTCTGTACGGTACAGTAACTGATGCCCATTGATTTCTGTTATTAAGTATTAAACGAAAATCTGCCTGTGAGTAGGCTGTTAATGCTGGATTAAGGTTTAAAGGTGAGTTTAGGAATTGCGAAAAATGTATATCCTGTGATATTGCTTTATTTGATATCGCAATAAGGCTTAATAATAGTACATACTTAGGATTTATTGGATTAATAAATCTTATGAGAATTTTTAGTATGTTTTTCCTATTATTCAATTAATATTATCTTATTAGAGTTATATTACCTTTTTTTGAAAACGTATGATGGTTATAGCATATAAGTGTTAGGTGATATACATAAACCCCTGCACTAAGTTCTTTTCCGTTAAAATTACCATCCCAAGCTCTGTCAATGTCTGTAGTCTCGAAAACTAATTCGCCCCATCTATCAAATATCTGAAAAACTAAATCATAACCAACACTTGATTCTACTTTCAGAACATCATTTTTACCATCATTATTAGGAGTAAAAGCATTTGGAACATAAATATAAGGCTCATCGCAAATTACATCAGTAATGTATATTGTAATGGTATCTGTCCATGTACAGCCATAAGGATCGGTTGCTATAACAGTATATGTGGTTGTAGCTCCAGGCGTTGCTATTGGGTTAGATATTGTGGAATTAGATAAGCCGCCTACAGGTTGCCACGAATAAGCATAATTATTATTTAATATAGTAGAGTTTAACTGACTGCTTTCGCCTTCATAGATTGTATCTTTGCTTGCCCAAGCATAAAAGCTTATTGAAACAGATTCGTCTTTAACTTCTACAGTATCCAAATGAATGCAATTATTAGCATCGGTAACAGTTACGGTATAAATGCCATCACATAATTGTATAGCAGGATTTGTAGCTTGAGTAAAAGAATCGTCCCAGACCCATTGGTATGGTGTTGTTCCTCCTTGTGGATTAGCAAATGCTTTTCCAATACAAGCAATATCACATGGAATACTTTCTGATAATGTATCTACAGTTAATTCTAATGGTTCTATCAATAAAGTATCGAATGTTGCCTCACAGCCATCATTATCAATAATTGATAATGAATACATTCCGGCAGGTAAATTACTAATATTTTGTGTAATCTCTCCATTGCTCCAATTGAATGTAATAGGAGTGATAGCGCCTTGTACATTTATAGTAATACTTCCATTAGCATCATTAAAACATAATGGATTTTGAATAGATGATGGAGTAATGATAACTCTTTGGTCTATAAATAAACTGTCGTAATCAGAACAGCCATAGTTATTTACCTGAAAGAATAAATAGGTAGAATTTGTAAAGCTATGATTATAACTACTGTCTGTTGGGTAATTATTTAGAGTATCGTTAAATAGGTTAGTACTTGACCAGAGATAATTCAGGTCGTTGAAATTGCCAGAACCAGTTAGTGTAATGCTATTATTGCAAAGTGTAGTATCATTACCTGCATCTGCAATTAAATATAGTACACTAACTTTCTGATGAATAGTGTCGGTACATAAACCATTTGTAGCAGTTAGTGTATAATTGGTTGTAACCATTGGTGAGGCGTAAGGATTGCAAATGCTTGTATCCGAAAGCCCTGTAGATGGTGTCCAACTAAAATATACTGATGTATCTTGAATTGGTAATAATCCAATTTGGGTTGTAGCTCCTGGGCATAAATATTCAGTAGGAAGAGTATTGTTAGCACCAGATAGCACAACTATTTGTTGTGTAATAGTATCACTAATATTGCAACTTTGTGGATCGATAATAATAAGTGTTACTTGATAAATTCCACTTTGGCCATATATATGCCATGGCGATTCTTGAGTTGATGAATTACCGTCGTCAAAGTCCCAAAAATACTGTGTAGTAGCCGCGTGAGATAGAAATGAGGTATTAACAAAGAATGAAGTATCGGGTAAGCATATAACTGGTGGAATTATGTAATCAGCAACTATTGCTGGTATATTAAAATCTACTTTAAAAACTCCATTATTACAATTGCCACTATTGTTTGTGCTAGAATGACAACCCGTTGTAGTAGGAAAATCGCTGTTTCCTCCACAGCCAGCACATACATTCTGATATATTCTTCCTTTATTATCAAAACGAGAAGTTCCACCATCAACATGCTCATGCGATGTGCTTCCTCCATAATAGCTACCATAATCGAGTCCCGAAGCATCGTCAGTCATTACCATTAGATAATAATCGCTACCATCGGTAGTGCTTTGTATAGCGTTTGATGTTATTGGCAAATTAAATGTGCTACCTCCTGCAAAGCCACCAAAAGTTGAATCATTAACGGCACCGCCCCATGCAGACAAATAAACTCTATTGCATAAATCTACCATAAATGCTGAAGGTACTACATCAATTCCTGCTTGCCCATTTCCCCAAGTTGTAGACCAAACTCTTGATGATAATGTTGGATTAAATTTTGTGATAAATTGACCATCTTTAGGGCTATTCCATAAAGCATTATGTATAAAAACATTGCCAGTATCTTTTGTTTGACCAAATATGTAAACATTATTATATTTATCTAAATCTATTAAATAACTTTGGTCGTATTGAGTAGAACCTACATAAGTACAATGTGTTATGCTTTGCCCATTAGCTGCTATCTCTGCTATATATCCATCGGCGCTTCCACCTTGGTAATTAGTTTGGTACGAATTAGAAGTAGTAGCGATATCAGTAGAGCTAGTACCACCAGTAATGTAAATATCAAAATTAGGTCGTACTTTTATTCCATATATAGCATCATTACTATTGCCACCAAAAAAAGATGACCAAATAATAGAGCTTAGGTTATTATCTAGTTTTACAATAATTCCATCACTATTGGCAGCTTTTACAGTTTGAAAAGCACTTCCCGAAACTGGAAAGTTTGCAGAGCCAGTTGTTGATACAACATATATGTTATTATTAGCATCAATTACTATTTCTCCTCTAATATCATCACCATAGTTTGTAACTAAAGGACTACTTGGCATTGTTCCATCATTACCACTACCACCCAAATATGTAGAAGCCATAAGTTGTGAACCATCGCTGCTAAAACGAGAAATAAACAAATCAGCGCCATTAGCAAATGTAATATATGAAGAAATAGTAATGGAGCTACCACCATTAAATATAGTATCGTATGCTTGTTGTGTTGTAGGAAAAGTAAGTGAGGATGTAGTGCCAAAAACCAATAATTCATTATTGTTATTCACGATTAAACTTGCAGGTACCTCAAGATAATTACCACCAAGGTAAGTTGAATAAATTAAGAAACTTCCTGTTGTATCATATTTTGTAATCCCTATATCAACAAGAGAATCGTAATTTGTTTGAAAAGCACCAATAGTGGTTGGGTAGCCATTGCCAAATACTATTCCTCCTGCATATAAAAAACCTTCGTCGTCATAAGTAGCCGTAAAACCCCAATTGTCGGAAGTAGAGCCCGAATAGGTGGCAAATATAAGCGTTGGGTCTATTATAAGCTCTTTGTTTTTGTCATATCCTTCAGGAAATTCAAAACTAAGAGTATTGTCTTCTAAAATAAATTTACAAGCAATCTCTTTTGATTTACCATTTATATCTTTTTGATAAGCAATAGGTTTGAGCTCGGTTACTTTATTCACTGAAGTAGTAATCTCAAGGTTTCCTTTTTTAATTTTGAGCTTGTCAACTCCTTTATAATTAAGTTTTATACTAGATAAATCGGCATTTGCCTTAACTATAAAATCCCATTTCAAATTATAGTTATCTTCATATATAACTAGGTCTATATCCTTATATAAATCATTGTAAATAACAGAATTATAGATACTTGCATTATGAGCCCACTTACTTTTATCATTACCTAAATAGTAGTTGTTATAATGCTCAAATTTATCTACTCCAGTAATCTTACAATCCCTATTTACTCCAATAAATTCTATCTGATACGAATGCCTATTAATTCCCTTTTCTAGTAATAGCTTTTTACCTTCTTTATGATTCGAAAGTTGCTCAATTGCTTTGCTATCATACAAATCAAAGGTAATTGCATTCTCCTCAATCCATATATTGCCGCTATTAATATTGGCTTTAAATGAAATTGGATTATCCCATTGGCCTTTATTCTCAACAAATTCTAATTTACTAATGCGTAGACTATCATTCGTTATGCTCGAAACTAGTGAAGGGTAGAGGAGTAGAGTTAAAAATAATATTTTAAAATAAGTTCTCATATTTGTCATTTGAACAATACAAATATACAATATTTATACTTTGTTATTACAGTATTTAATACTAGAATAATATGATATAAAATTATTTTAGTTTTAATATAAAATAGCTTATTTTTGCCAAATATATAGCATGACAAAATTGCAGTTAGTAATATTTTACTCAATTTATTATGTTGTATATTAGTATAATAAAGAATTTATTTAAAGTTATAGATTAAGTATGAAAAGTTTTAAGTATATAGTTTTTGTTTTTAGTGTTTTATTTCTGTTGTCATCAAAAAATGCAGTTTCTCAATCCAATAATATGGATTATAAACTCGGTATGGTTAAGGTATTATCAAATGATAATTACGAAGCAATAAAATATTTTGGTTTAGCAATCAAGAAAGATAAGGATTTAGTTTTGGCATATTATCAACGTGGTGTATGCTATACTAAAGTTGGCGAAACAGAAAAAGCTATCCAAGATTTTTCTACAGTAATTAAAAAAACTCCCAATAATTACCAGGCTTACACCAATAGAGGACAATTATATTATAGAACTAATGAGTACAGAAAAGCAAAGGAAGATTTTGATAAAAGCATAAGCCTAAAGAATGACAATGCCTACACTTATTTATATAGATCTAATGTAAGTATTAAACTGAAGTCATATAATGATGCATTAAAGGATGCTGACAAGGTGTTGTCGTATTTGCCAAGTCATAAAGGTGCCCATAATAATGCCGCTATTTCTGCTACTGAGCTTAAAGAATATAAAGTTGCTATAAGCCATTACGATTATTTGCTAATTCAATCGCCAGATAATGCAAACTATTATGCATTACGTGGTAAAGTGTATTTAAAGTCTGGAAATAATGCTGCTGCGTGTAAAGATTTTAAACAATCGTCGGCCCTTGGTAGTGGAGAGGCTAAGTTTGATATGGAGAAAAGTTGTAAGTAGCATAATATTAAGATATTACGCTATTATTATTTTGTTATTTCTATTGTATAGCCATTAAATTCAATAATATCACCTACTCTAAGTTTTTTTCTTTTGCGAGTTTCAATTTCATTATTTACAATAGCCTCGCCTTCTGTTATAAACATATTTGCTTGACCGCCACTTTCTACTAAGTTTAGAATCTTTAATAGTTTGTTTAATTCTATATACTCCTTATTCTCTATTTGAAACTGCATTACGTATAAGTTTATTTGATAAAAATTATTTACGTTTACAAAAGTACTACTTAAAATTCTATTTAAAACTATAGTAATTCGCAGATGTATTCCCTAGGCTCTAGTAGGTGTTATTTTTTCAACAATATAATATTATATTAAATATATCTTGTATTTCGCCGCAATATTACTTATATTTGTCTGATAAATAGATACTTATAACTTTTGTATACATAAAAGCAAATCAAAATCTAAAAGATTCTATTAGATTTAGCCTACGCAGCTATTGTATTGCTTAGAAAAAATAGAACGATTACAACTAACACCAAACTGAGTTTATTAACAGAAATAATTCAATTTATTACCAATAAATTTAGTTTTTTTAGTACACAGTTTTTCATTATAGATTAATAATTAAACCATAAAGCCATGAAATCAATAAAAACTTTTATTAGCATTTTATTATCAATAATAATGTTAACTAATTTTTATTCGTGTGAATGCGAGGAAATTATAGAACCAGAAGATATTGCTCCAAATTATATGGTTTCTCAATACGAACTTGATAAAGCTATTGTAGAGACTAATACCACAAATGTGGCCACCGGTTTTGAAACTGTTTTTTCTGAATTGATTTCGGATAGTACAAATCGAGCGATATTTAGTCAGGAGTTTGTTGATGCGGCTAGGTTTTATGATGATAATTCAGGTTACTTTTTCGTTGAAACACTAGATGGTGCATGGGTTGTTGCTATTGTAAATCATGCACTTATAGGCACTTCACGAATTGATATTCAAGATATAAATGGGAAATATTTTATTCAAGAAATGGTGGAAACTGTTAGATATAAGGGCTCTGGTTTTGTAGAGTATTATCGTGAAAACCCATCTACTGGAGCCATTGAGCGAAAACTAAGCTTTGTTACATTGATACCTTCTGCAGACTGGTTTATTGGTACTGGTTTTTATGGCGATCCTCCAGAAAAGTTGTACGAACCTTTTGATGCACAAAAAGAAGTTTTATTGCAGGTTACCTCTACAATGGCAAAAGGAATATCTGGAATTTTGGATAGTATATATACCGATGAGAATAGTGTCGTCCAATTCTGCCAAACAATGATTGACCATATCAGTTTCTTTGACAATGGTTCTGGTTATTTCTTTATAAACGATTTAGACGGAATTAATATAGCTCATGGGGCTGATGCATCTCACCAAGGGCAAAATGACTATGACATACAGGATAATAAGGGGGCTTACATAATTCAGGATATGATTAATATTGCCAAAGGTTCTGGTTCAGGATATTATCAATATTATTGGAATAATCCAGCTACAGGAGATGAACAAATTAAAGTTACTTATGTAATGAGAATTCCAAATACAGATTATTTTATTGGTTCGGGCTTTTATGTAAAATAGTAATTAACTAGTTTATTATTTTGAAGTTATACTAAATCAATGAATTTATTATTTTCTAATTGAAACTGCATTATTTGTATTTTTGCACTTTAATATTCAATTTATGAAAATAAAAATTCTATATAGAGGTATATTAATTACTATTGCGGCAATAGTGATTATTGCCTTAATCCCTTTTGGTAGCAATAATATTGCTATTAATTATATTGAAAGAAGCTCTGGTGAGCTTAAAACTGAGAAAGTGTATGGTGAAGCTTGGTTAGCTTGGCTTTATAATAATCCCATTGGTGAGCTTACTACCTCTACTTTGGTTAAGCGCAAATTCCTTTCTGATTGGTATGGTTCTCAAATGGATAAACCTAACTCTGCTGAAAAGATTGAAGGCTTTGTAGAAACGTATAATATAGATTTAAGCATTTGTCAAAAGCAGGAGTTCGATAGCTTTAATGACTTCTTTTATCGTAAGTTAATAAGTGATGCGCGTGAGATTGATGCTGATTCGATATCTGTAGTTTCTCCTGCTGATGGAAAAGTGTTAGCTTATTCTAACATAAAAAATGAAGATTTTATAGTAAAAGGCTATAAGTTTAATGTAAAAACATTTTTTCAGAATCCTTCCCTTTCAGATATGTATGCCGATGGTAGTTTGATGATAATTCGCCTTTGTCCAACAGATTATCACCGATATCATTTTCCTGTAAGTGGCATTATAAGTATCGATACACTTATAAATGGAGATTATTATTCGGTATCGCCAATTGCATTGCGTAAAAAAGCTGAGCTTATAAGCTTAAATAAAAGAAGCTATAGTGTAATTAACACTATTGAGTTTGGCGATGTTATTATGTCAGAAGTTGCGGCAACTATGGTTGGTAGTATGATAAATACTTATAGCGATAATTCCATTATTAAGGGAGAAGAAAAAGGTTATTTTAAATTTGGCGGATCAACAGTTGTGCTGTTCTTTAAGAAAGGGAGTATTAAAATTGATAATGACCTTCTTGAAAATACTAGAAAAGGCTTGGAAACTGAGATTAAAATGGGAGAGAGGATAGCAATAAAAGCTACTCTATAATTATAGTTTGTTTTTCTATTTTTTCATCATAAATAATAAATCCACAATTCTGATAAAAGCTTAATGCTCTTTTACTATCATTAGAACAAGTATGAAGCATTACTTCCTTTATATTTCTAATTTTTAATATATTTAGTAGTGCAAACATCATTGTTTTCCCATAGCCTTTACCTATTGTATTTGGTGTTAAGCCAGTATTCACGATCACCTATTTTGGCAGCTTCTTCTTCAGCGATTGCCTGATCTTTCATTATTACTTTTTCGACAATCGTACAAATATGATCCGGGTTGTTGAATTCAATAATATCTAAAAGATTTTTCCCAATGATATTGTCAACCTTTTGCCCTGTAAGCCGTGTCCAACTCTGA
>JAOZSY010000003.1:9644-35878 GCA_029939445.1 Bacteroidales bacterium | reverse complement strand
ATAATTTTACTTTTATAAAAGCAAAATTACTCAGCATGCAAAAATTTCGCCAAAACAACTTAATCCTATACCATTAGCTCCGACCTAAAGGTCGGAGCTAATGGTAATTAGGATTATTTATTACATTCCTATTCACACTGATTAGTTACAAATAATTATCTAATTTATCTACATCGCTAAAGAATTAGATAGGCAGTAGAATTATTATTTCGTTCATAAAACCTACATAACTATTAAAAATATTGATATTACAAAAGGCATCAACGATTAGGGTTTATATTTAAGAGTTAGTGAAGTTTTCTTAAGGTAAAGACAAACTATCCAAATAAACTCTTAATATCATCCATATCAATATTTTTCATAATACTATCATCAGTTTGAATAATATCAGTAGCTATTTTTCTTTTCTTGGCTTGTAGTTCCATTATTTTCTCTTCCACAGTATTCTCACAAATCATACGATAAGCAAACACTTTCTTATCCTGCCCTATTCTATAGCAACGATCTATTGCCTGATTTTCCACTGCAGGATTCCACCATGGATCCATAATATAAACATAATCAGCAGCAGTAAGATTAAGACCTGTGCCCCCAGCTTTCATACTTATCAGAAACACCCTTAACTCTTTATTTTCCTGAAAATTATTAACAGATTCCTCACGTTGCTTTCTTGTGCTTTTTCCATCAAGGTATTCAAAATCAATACCCATTCTATTAAGCTCATTACGAATTAATGAAAGCATACCAACAAACTGAGAAAACACTAAAACCTTATGATTTGCTGTTTTGCTAGTAATATGCTTAAGTATTTCTTTAACTTTCACACTCTCAGCAGTAGTTACCTCTTCATTATTGATTAGTGAAGGAGCATCACAAATTTGACGCAAACGAGTAAGTGCTTTTAACACCATTATTTTAGATTTATTAAGCCCATCCTCTTCAATATTGCCCATCAATTCATTCTTATATCTATTGCGATAAGCATCATAAACCTGACGTTGAGCGGTATCCATTTGGCAATAAATAATACTCTCTGTTTTGGCAGGAAGCTCAGTAGCAACTTTTTCTTTAGTACGACGAAGCACAAAAGGGTCGATTAAGCGCTGCAATTCTGAAGCTCTAGCAGAATCACCATCTTTATCTATAGGTATGGAATATCCATCCTGAAAAGTCTTTAACCCACCAAAAAATCCAGGATTTACAAAATTCATTTGAGCAAATAAATCAAAAGTAGAATTCTCAATTGGGGTTCCAGTTAAAGCAATTCTATTCCTTGCATTAATAAGCATTGCAGATTTAAAACGACGTGAGTGAGGGTTCTTGATATATTGCGACTCATCCAAAACGATATAATTAAATCTAAACTCTTTCATAAATTCAATATCACGAAGCAAAATACCATAGGTTGTAAATACTAAATCGTTGCCAACAAAAGCATTATTATTACGAGCCCTTTGTGGCCCATAATGATAATGAGCCTTCAATTTTGGCGCAAATTTAGCAATCTCATTCTCCCAATTAAACAATAAAGTGGTGGGGATTACAATCAAACTAGGCGGCGTATTCTTCTTTTGTACCCTTTGCATAAAAGCCAAGATCTGCAAAGTTTTACCTAGGCCCATATCATCAGCAAGGATCCCTCCCCAGCCCATTTCATCAAGAAAATTCAACCAGTTAAGTCCTTCTTTTTGATAATCACGCATATTGGCAGTAATTGTTTTAGGAACTTTCACCTTTTTAATCTCTGAGAACTGTGCTATTCTTCGACGTTTTTCTGCAATCTCTTCTATAATTTTATCATCATCAATATTCTCAAATAACTCATCAATAACAGAAAATTTAAGCTTAGATATTTCAAGCTTTCCATCTTTAATCTCCCCCTGGCGAAAATAATTATTAAGTTTTGCAAACCATTCCGAAGGTAGAATACCTACACTGCCATCATTTAATTTAATAAACTTCTGCTTATTAATAATCGCTTTCTTAAGGTCCTTAATGCTAACTATATTGTCTCCAAAACTAAGTTTAACATCCACCTCAAACCAATCTATACCAGTACTTATTCCTGTTGAAATATTTGCATGAAAAGGAGAGTATTTGAAATTCTTTAAATCTTTAAGACCAAAAACCTCCACTCCTTTCATCTTCATCTCCTCAAAGAAATTATAAAACCACATTTCTTTCATAAAATCATCGTAATGAAGATAAAAAGAATCATCGGTGCGCTGGCCAGCAAAATGTGGATGTAAGCTAGAAACCATGTCCAAGAAATCCTCCTCAAGGTCAAAATTTCTTTTATACTCTTTCACAGCCTCTTCAGTATTATGAATAATATTCCCTTTAGAGAAAATATCTACCGTTACAGCATCATCATATACAACCATAGGCCTAACCATAAGGTGTTTATCTTCTTCCGAAAGATAAATTTGTCTTTTGGTAAAATCCAAGCTCAGCACATCTACATTATAGGTGCCTGGTTCAAAATTGATATTGAATTTTTTGGAAAGAGGCGATATTACTTGATCGAAAAAATCAGCTCTATATTTTTTACTCATTCTAATCTCATGGTTGCCTTGCTGAAAAACAACTCCATCTTCATAATTTCTAACGGGATAAAGAACAAGTTCATCATTACGAAGTACTACCATATTTGCATTAGAAACATCAAGGTCTATCTCACCTAAATTATATATTTTATTATTGATACTAACTTTCATTGAGGCAATAAGAAACATCTCATCTGTTGAGATATCAACTTCTATACTTGCAAACTTATCTGATACGTTTATTTGTAATAGACTACTTTTAGATAGTTTAGCATAAGTATCAGATTTATAATAAACAAATTTCTCATCATGCAACCCTCTCAATACTCTATTTATATTTTCCCAAAGTTCGATATTAGTTTCAATACTATCTGTTTTATCTATTAAGCCTAAAATATCTTTTTGATTTTCAGAAATAGCAAGATTAGAAGCCGCAGCATCATTAACGATAGTATATCTTGAAGCAAGTTTAGTTTTTCCTTTATTTGCTTTTCCCTGTATAGGGTCAATACTTAAGAACGAATTCTCATCAAAGCCCATCTGTTGAATAACAAAACCAAGTAAAAATTCGCTATTTCGAATCAAACTTGAAAGAGGTAAATTACGATTTTGATTAATTTCGCTTAACAAATTATCGAGCTTGTTTTGCCCGCGAGTTTCTTTATTATTAGGAATAACAACTGTACTAAGTTTACCTGTAGGCAGTGCCTGCAAACCCTGCTCAAGATTAATAGAAAGTTTGAAATAGTCGTCAAAGGAGACTTTTGATGTTAATCCATAATCCTTTAAACTCGCCTTTTTAAACTTATCAATATTTGTAAAAGCAGTATCCAAAATATCAGAAAATTTACTTTGAGCAATAAGCATTAAAACAATAGCTTCTCCTTGTTTTAGCCCTTTGCGCACCATTAGTTCATCAGACTGAATATATATGCTTCCACTAATTTTTCTTATTCTAATGGTTTTATTATTAATAGACAGCTGTACTGTAATAGTATTATCATTAATAAAAGCAGAACGAATCATATTATTATTAACAACATATAGAATAGAATGAAATTCGCTTAGACTATTATTAAAAACAAACTCACGCGTAATACTCTTATACTTAGTAATAGGATATTTTCCTTCTATTCTTTGTTTAAATGAAGCTTTACGTTTTATTGCTTTTTCATTATTATCATTTTCATTATAATTATCTATTGCAAAAAGAGTAGCTACAGCATGCTTACATACTGGCCCCCAATTATAATCACAAGTACAAGATGTAGATATTCTATTTGTAGATAGACCTTTCACTTTAGTAATATACTTACGACTACCCTCTACGATACACATCCATGTATCATCAGCACTAGAATAGTCTATTGAAAGCACTTTAGCATTTGAATAGAGTTCTTGTCCTCTTTTTTTTATTTGAAAGTCAACAAACTTATTTAAAAATGTATCTATATTACTCATATTCTATTTCTTGTAATTCAATTTTTTATTTCTTCTACTTCCAATTCTTCAATATGAATTAAAAAAGTTATTTAATTCAATATTAAGCACTATAACTTTAAAATATCGTTATTAATTATAGCAATAATTGAATAATCAATTATTGAAAAGATAACAATATATATGCTAAATCATGCAATAATTACACATATTGCTGATAATTAATCTTTTATATAATTATTAAGCAACGGACAAAATTAGTAAAATAAATTGTGTATTTTGACATATTAGTAAGATTTTTTTGAGGAAAAATATGAGGGTATTTTTTTTATCTTCGCAAATTAAATATCGGCTATAATAATAGCCTTAGCAATAATAATGTGTTATGCTAAACACAAATTAAATAAATATGACATTTTTAAGAACATTACTGATATTAATGCTTTTCTATTATGGCTTTAAGCTAATAGTTAAGTTTGTATTACCTTTTTTTGCACAACGATGGATAAAGAAAGCCCAAGAAAGATTTAACGAACAGCAAGGATTTGTAGATCCAGAACAAGCAAAAAACAATGAAGGAGAGGTAAGAGTTTCTGCTTCGGAAAAGCAGAAATCTAATACCACAAAGAAAGAAGACCTTGGTGATTATATTGAATTTGAAGAATTTAAAGAAGATAAATAAAGAAAACTATGAGCAATAAGTTTAATTTTAAAAATTACCTGCCACATATTGCAGCAATTATAATATTCTTATCCATAAGCATAGTTTACTTTGGCCCTCTATGGCAAGGCAAAGTACTTAAGCAACACGATAGGAATACGTATGTTGGCATGTCAAAAGAAATTAATGATTACCGAAAAGCATACGGAGAGGAAGCCCTTTGGACTAACTCTATGTTTGGCGGAATGCCAGCATATCAAATATCTGTTGCTCATAGTGAGAATTTATTAAGATATATTGATAGCTATTTATTCAGATTGAAAATCAATCGCCCTGCAGATTATGTATTCTTATATATGCTTGGCTTTTTTATTCTAATGCTAGTATTAGGAGTTGATCCTTGGCTCAGCATATTAGCCTCTATAGTTTATGGATTTTCCTCCTATTATTTTATTATTCTGGGAGCTGGTCATAATACAAAAGCACATGCCATTGGCTATATGGCTCCAACTTTGGCATTTGTAATATACACTTTCAAGCATCGCAAATATTTAATGGGCGGTGTGCTATTTAGTCTTTTTATGGCTTTAGAACTATACTCAAATCATGCTCAAATAACCTATTACCTTGGCTTTATAGTGCTCGTATATGGTATTGCTGAGTTATATGGTGCAATAAAAGAAAAAGAATTTGGGCACTTTGGCAAATCCATTGGCGTTTTATTATTGGGATTAATACTTGCAATTGCAGTAAACTCAGGAAACTATTGGACAACCATGGAATACTCCCCTTATACTATTCGTGGAGCTTCGGAGCTTAGTTTCGATCATAAAATAAAATCTAGCGGCTTGGATCGCGATTATGCTACACAATGGAGCTATGGCAAAGAGGAGACTCTAACACTAATGATTCCTAACGCAAAAGGTGGTGGAAGTATTCCCATTGGTATGTATGCCGAAGAATCTCTAAAAAAAGTATCAGACCCACGTTTCAAACAAAACATTGCATCTATGGGTTCATATTGGGGAAGTCAGCCAATGACATCAGGGCCTGTATATGTTGGTGCAATAGTAGTTTTCCTATTTATCTTTGGATTATTTATAGTAAAAGGTAGAATGAAGTGGGCAATATTTGCTGTAACCATTTTAAGTATTTTCTTGGCTTGGGGCCATAATATGATGTGGTTTACAGACCTCTTTTTCGATTATATGCCAGGCTATAATAAATTCCGTACAGTTTCTACAATTCTTGTTATTGCTGAACTCACCATGGTGATATTAGCATTTATTGCATTAAATAATATCATTAAGAAGCCCGAGTTAATTAAAGAGAATATGAAATATTTCTATATTTCATTGAGTTTAACCGCAGGCCTTAGTTTATTATTTTACCTAATGCCCAATATATTCACTTTCTTAAGCGATAGAGATATTGCGCAATTAATTGATCTTCAAAATAAATATCCACAGCAAGCATCACTCTATCAACAATTATTTGATGATTTGGTTACAGTGCGAATGGATATTTTTGCTTCTGATGCTATACGTAGCTTTATTTTTATAGTATTTGGAGCTGGTATTATTTTCATATACTCTTTAAAGAAAATTAATAAGAATGTACTACTTATCGGACTAACCATATTGATGCTTACAGATATTATCAGCGTAGATAGAAGATATATTAATGACGATAACTATGAAAGAAAATCTAATATAAAAACTCCTTATAAAGCTACACAAGCAAATATGCAAATAATGCAAGATAAGGATCCTAACTTTAGAGTTTTCAATACTACCTTGAGTACATTTAATGATGCTTCTACTTCATACTATCACAAATCTATTGGAGGATATCATGGCGCTAAATTACGTAGATATCAAGATGTTATAGAGCATCATCTTTCACGAGGGAATATGCATGTATTGAATATGCTGAATACCAAATATTTTATTGTATCAGGCCAAGGTGGAGCACCAATGGCACAACGAAATCCTGATGCTTTGGGCAATGTTTGGTTTGTTATGAATAAGCAATTTGTTTCTAATCCCGATCAAGAGATTATTCACCTAGGCACAGCCATTGAAATTTCTATTATTGACGATAAATCAAATATTGAAATTTATGGAAGGCCAATGTCTAAGATTGATACTATACTGAATACTACACCTATTATCATCACTTCTACTCTTGGTCAAAAAATAGATTTTGATATTAGCAGATTAAACTTAGCTAATGGTATAGAATACATTATTGGAAATAACCCAATGGATACTTCTATTAATTTTATAGACATTTCAAATATACAAGGAGGAAAAGCCTTGGCTAAAACTCAGTTTAAAGTTAGGATTATTTCTAATTTTAAGCCTCAGCAGACTGCAATTATTGACAAGAAGTTTGAATCATATTTTGATAAAAACAGATTTAATTATCAACCATCTGCAAGAATTAACTTAACACAATACTTACCAAATTTGTTAACTTATGTTTCTCATGCAGAATCGCCTCAACTAGCTATTTTCTCAGAAATATATTATGACGCAGGTTGGAATGTATATATTGATGGTGTGAAAACTGAATATATAAGAGCTGATTATTTACTTCGAGCAATGGTTATTCCTGCTGGAGATCATAAAATAGAATGGAAGTTTGAGCCAGAATCTTATTTTATTGGTAAGAAAATAACTTTCATATCCTCATTAATATTAATTCTATTAGTTATGGGAGTTATAGCTTTGGAGGCAAAAACTAGTTTAACAAAAGAAAGCTAATTTTGAAAAAGGTTCTTATTATAACATATTATTGGCCACCATCAGGTGGAGCGGGAGTTCAGCGATGGTTGAAGTTTGCTAAATACCTTAGTGCTCATAATTATGAGCCTATTGTACTTACTGTAGACGACAAGCTCGCTTCGTATCCTCAAAAAGACGAATCTCTTATTGAGGAGGCAAGCAATAACATTACTTTCAGAACAAAAACTTTTGAACTTTATAGCCTTTATACATCACTGAAAAAGAATAAAGAGATTCCATACGGAGGATTTAGTAATGAGCAAGAGCCAAATATTATACAAAAAGCCGCTCGCTTTGTTAGAGGTAATTTCTTTATTCCTGACCCACGAAAAGGATGGAATAAATATGCACTAAAAAAAGCTATTGAGCTTATTAGTGAGCATAATATAGAAACTGTAATCACAACTAGTCCACCTCACTCTACTCAGCTAATTGGCTTAAGTATAAAAAAGAAATTTCCCAGTATTAAATGGATTGCAGATCTACGTGATCCTTGGACCGATATTTATTTTTATGATAAATTTTATCCAAGTTCACTAGCCCGCAAGATTGATCATAATTACGAAAAAGCAGTTATTGAAAAATCAGACATTACTATTACTGTAAGTCCAAGTATTCAGAAAACACTACAAAATAGATATAGTAAAGCAAATATAAGAGTGATTACTAATGGCTATGATGAACTTGATTTCGCTAAGGATAAATTTAAAGCAGTAAAGAAAAATACTAATATAGTTTATACTGGAACCATTACAACCGACTATCCACTAATGGAAATAATTGAGCTATCAAAAAGATTTCCAATTTATAAATTTCATTTTATTGGTAGCATACCCCGCGAGTTTAAAGAGATGGTTGAAAGTTATAATGTTATAGACAACTTTATATTTCAAAAGGCTATTCCTCATAGTAAGATTACTCAGGAGATGATAAATGCTGGAATTCTTCTATTACTAATACCAAAAGTACCTCAAAACGAGGGAATACTTACTGGTAAATTGTTTGAATACCTAGGATCTAAAACGCCAATTTTAGCCATAGGACCTATAAATGGAGATGCGGAAAGTATTATTGCTGAAACAAATTCTGGATTATACTATTCATATGAAGATATAAGTAACATTAAGGATAGTAGTCTTAAAGATTTATATTCAAAGAAAAGCAATACTATTTCTGAAAAATATTCTAGAAAAAACACTACTAAAGCATTAGTAGATTTATTGAAATAATTACTTTGAATTGGTATTACTAAATATAATCATATTATTCTTTTACAAAATTACTATTTTCATTATTATTGACTGATTATCAATACGTTTTCTACACTTTATACTATTAGCGACAACTAAACATAGTCTTTATGGCAAATACTTTGCTCCTAATCCGAGAGTGTATAAATAAGGAATTGCAGGCAAGAAATTAACAGTAATAGCAGTATTACTCTCTGGAATTAGGTATGAATACTCAATTTGCCCTCCATGCCAAACAAACCTAGTTTCCCATTTCTTGTTTTGTGAAGATTCTAAATAATCTAAATCTTGTACATAATTAGGATTCTCATTCCAATTTTTACGATAATACCAGAAAGGGCCAAAGGTGGCACTCAATTGATGATTAGGGCTTTTCATTCCAATAATATCATCATGCAAATCAATTCCAAAATGAGTAATTCCAGCAAAATGCCCTGCACAGTCACTTAGTACAAGAGACTGCATTACCTTAGCACCAACATAATCATTAAATCTATAAGAAAAGAAAAAAGTAATAGAAGAAAATGCTACAAATTGTCCTTTCTTATCTATAGACCACTTATACATATTTACATTATCATATTTTTCTTTTTTTGGATGATAACCAATACCTGACAAAGAAATTCCTATAGAATATTGAGCAGTAGCAGTAAATTGAACTGATATAATAATAAAAACTATAAAAAGAATTTTTCGCATAATATATTAACTAAGGTCTTCTAAACTCAGCGCATACAATAGAGGTAGCTACTGCTACATTAAGCGATTCCATCTTTGAATAGGCATATGATGGTATTTTTATTTTATGAGTAATAGCTTTTTGAACCTCTGCAGAAATACCATTTCCCTCATTACCAACAACGATAATTCCGCTCTTCGCTAAATTAGTTTCATACATATTATCTCCATCTAATAATGTACCATACACATTAACATCTACTGGCAAATTAGTAAGCCATTGTGCTAAATCAGTATATTCAATATTCACACGAGTAATTGCGCCCATTGTTGCTTGCACTACCTTAGGATTATAGGCATCAGCAGTTTCTTTAGAGCAAATGATCTTCATAATACCAAACCAATCAGCAATTCTAATAATAGTTCCCAAATTTCCTGGGTCCTGAATAGTATCCAATGCCAAACATAAGTCATTATTTTCATAATTCAAGCTCACAACTTCAGGATAAGCAACCACTGCTAATACCTGATTCGGTGTTTTCAGTAGACTGATTGTTTGTAATTCTTTTGCAGATACCTTAATAATATTTAATGATCTATTAATATGCTTCTCTGTCCATTCTTCAACTCCATAAATAGCAATAATAGTATAATTACTACTTATAAATTCATCAATAATCTTTGCTCCTTCTACAATAAATTTCTCTTCTTTATTACGAAATTTACTTTTATGAAGAGCCTTTATACTTTTTATCTGACTTTTACTGAGCATAATGTTCTATTTAATTGATTATATATTATAGCAATGCAAGTAATTGAATAATACTTACCAAAACTACAAAAAAAATCTCACTATACTTAAATAGTGAGATTTTAATATTTTGAAGAATAAAATTATTATTCAGCGACTACTTCAATATTAAGTGTAGCTTTCACTTCACGGTGTAGATTCACCATAGCAGTATACTCACCTACTTCTTTAATTTTATCACTATCAACAACAATTTTCTTTCTGTCAATTTCAATTTTACCTTGCTCTTTAAGCGCATTTGCAACTTGCATTGCGTTTACAGAACCAAATATTTTCCCGCTAGTACCAACTTTAGCACCAATAGTAAGCTTAACAGCTTCAATTGCATTTGCTAATTCTTGAGCATCTGTGCGAATTTTCTCTTCTTTATGCGCCTTTTGCTTCAATACTTCAGCAAGAATCTTAACATTCTGCTCAGTAGCCTGAATAGCAACTCCACGAGGGATTAGGTAATTACGAGCATATCCATCTTTTACATTAATGGTGTCGTTAATAAATCCTAATTTGGCGATATCTTGTTTTAATATAACTTTCATAATTTTTCTATTTTAAAAGATCACCTACGTAAGGCATTAATGCAATGTGACGAGCCCTTTTAACAGCTTGAGCCACTTTCTTTTGATATTTTAATGATGTTCCTGTTAAACGACGAGGAAGAATTTTTCCTTGCTCATTAACAAAACGCATAAGGAAATCTGCATCCTTATAATCAATGAATTTAATACCTAGTTTTTTGAAACGACAGTATTTTTTCTTCTTTGTATCTACTGCTATTGGAGTAAGATATCTAATTTCTGAACTTGTTGCCATGTTTAATTACAATTTAAAGGATTAGTTTTTAGCTTCCGCAGCATCTTTCTTCTTCTTAATACGACGAGTAGCATATGCCTCTGCGTGCTTGTCTAATTTAACTGTAAGGAAACGTAAGATTTTTTCGTCACGCTTAAATGCAACTTCATAATCTTGGATTTCTTTTCCTTCTGTTTGAAATTCTACTAGATTATAAAATCCTGTAGATTTCTTGCGAATATTATAGGCTAACTTTCTCAAACCCCAATTCTCTTCATTCATAATTTTACCACCAGCTTTAGTGATTAAATCATGATACTTCTTTACCGCTTCCTTTACCTGATCTTCAGATAAAACGGGAGTCAAAATGAAAACGGTTTCATAACGATTTAACATAATTCTCGTTGTTTAAAAATTTATTAATAAAAAATATTGATTCATAGTTTATTACACATAAGTATATTCACTACAAACTACCGATTATTTTCGGACTGCAAAAATAACTAAAATATTAATAGCTATTACACTTTCTGTAAAATAAAAATGCCACTGAGTACCTCGCAGTTATGCTAAATATTCAGTGGCTTATGTATGTAGTTATTTATTACTTTTTTGTAATAAAATCGCGTTGAGATTTCAGTAAATTCACCATTTGTAATAGAATATTATGATATTCGTGTACAATAGTGAAATATAGTAGTGATGCTTTAGTTGAAGCATTACCTTTTTTGATACGCTTAACCTGACGTTTGCGTATATCCTTAATAAAGTCAACACTCTGCTGTTGCTCTGCAATAATTTGATCCAATTCTTCAAAGTTATTATTACTAATAGCATGCGTTACTCTATCTATTAACAACCTCATTTTAGAGTTAAGTTCATTTAAATCATTCTTTTGTTCATCAGTCATTTTCTTATGATTATTAAGAACATGCTCATAAGCTGGCTGAGAGATAAACTCTAACGAGTGAGCCATTTCACGTAAGTAATCCAATACCTGAACATAATATAAACCTGAATCTTCCGTCTCCATCCTTAGCTTACTAATTGTGCTATGCATACCTTTTTTTAGGGCCTTAGCCTCTTTATTAATAATCATTATACTCTCATTAGCACTTTTCAAGCTTTTTCTATCATCATTATTTAATGCAGCAAGTACATTCGACATTTCCGACTTCATTTTTGCAAGGCTATCAACTACTGATTCGTTCATTGAAATAACAACCCCTACTTCTTCAATACTTGCTCTCTTATTATCAACACTATCGCCTGCTGCCAAATTTTTATTTTGCAATATTTGTGTCTTATAAAGAATAAATATCGCTACAACAACCATAAGAGCAACCCCAAATATTCCTAGATAATTAAGAATAGCTGCTACAGCAAAAGCCGCAGTAAATGCAATAAGTGCAGTAAAGAACCAACCTAAGATAACGCTTAAAACTCCTGTTATACGGAATACTGCAGACTCACGCCCCCAAGCTTTATCAGCCAAGGAAGTACCCATTGCCACCATAAATGTTACATAGGTAGTAGAAAGAGGTAATTTTTGTGATGTTGCCATGGAAATAATTATACTAGCCATAACAAGATTTACCGAAGCCCTAACCATATCAAAAGCAGGAGCATCAGCCCCCATTGCTTCATATTTCTCTCGAGAATTTGTTTGGTCAAACTGACGACTAAAAGCATCTTTAACTATTGTAGGAACAAATTTAGACATTGTTTCACTACCAGAAATTGAGGCTCTAACCATGGATCGTGCTATTGGCGAAGCTCCAAACTTTTCGTCTCCTTCATCTTGGCGCGATAAGTCCAAAGATGTTTTTATTACGTTACGTGCTTTTTTAGACGTCCATAAAGTAACTACCATAATAAGCCCTGCCATTATTAAGAATGATGCTGGCGCAACACTTTTACCTGTTAACGATTCCATTAATAAATTACCTGGATCCATTCCTGGATGAGCCATAAAATCGGTATAAGCGGCATATCCTGCCAATGGAACTCCAATAAAGTTTACAAGGTCGTTGCCTGCAAATGCCATTGCCAAAGCAAAAGTACCAACAAGCACAGTAAGCTTAAGAATATCTATCTTAAATATAATATATAAAACCTGCAATAAGATTGTCCACCCTATAAAACTAAGTCCAATAATAGGCCATACCATATCTTGCACCCATTGTTTAAGAATAACCGGCTCTGCACCCGACTCTAAACCCAAGGTCATTGGATAATCAGCAAATGTAGACCCCTTTAATCCTTTGATTACTATAAAGTAAGTAATCGCTGTAATAGCAATACCACCCCAAATTGCACTTAAGTATTTAATTCTCTTTTCGTAATTAAAGCTAAATGCCAAACGAGAAACATACATTGCAGCTGCTCCCAAAACAAATGAGACTATTACCGAAAGCAGAATCCCACTAATAATCTTAAGTGCAGTAGCGGAATTTATATAAGTAGCCATCTCACCTCCATTAGCAAGAATTTTAAACATTGCTATTGAAACAGAAGCTCCTAATAATTCAAACACAATTGAAACTGTTGTTGACGTAGGCATACCCAATGTATTAAAGGTATCTAACAGGATAATATCTGTTATCATTACTGCCAAGAAAATTAGCATTATTTCTGAGAAAAAGAAATGTTGAGGATTCATTATTCCTTTACGAGCAACTTCCATCATACCACTCGAAAATGTTGCTCCAATTACAATTCCCAATGCAGCAACAATCATTATAGTTTTAAATGCGGCTACCTTTGATCCAATTGCTGAATTCAAAAAGTTTACAGCATCATTGCTAACTCCTATTATTAAGTCAGCGATAGCAAGTGCAAAAAGCACTACAACCATTATTAGATAAATATCCATCGATAATTTATATTTAGTTTTTATTCAATTATTAATACCACAAAAGTATTCTTAGAATAAGGGCGTAATGTTACCACAATGTTAAATATAGGTTATGGAAAGTTATATTTTTAGAAAGAATATAATATGCATATTATAATAAATATCTGTATATCAATATACAATACAAAATAGTAAAATAAATGACTAATTATTATAGAAGTATTTAGTTAGTTAACTACGCTTATCTTATGAGTCTTAATGATTTTTTCTTCACTTTTTATTATAACAAAATACAAGCCATTAGAAAGCGGGGTTGTAAGAAAACTTATTCTATTTCTACCTCTTTTAGCTTCTTGATGATATATTTCGTCAAGAAATTTACCATTAATATCTACAATCTGAACTATTATCACTTCACTTTCTTCAAGCTTAAATTCTATTATAACAGGCTCGCTAGAAGCAGGATTTGGATAAACTTTTGTTTCAATATTCTCACCATCAGCAAGATCAACTTCATCAACTAGCTGTGTATTTAGCGAAGCAATCCATGTACCATATACTCTCAAAGAGTTACGCTTTTTTCCATAAGTTGCAGAAGTCCATACTTGCCCGGGTTTATTATACATAGGCTGACTAGCAGAATAGTCTCCCCAACGCTGCAAAGTTCCATTTAACACTTTTATTCCACATTCTCCTTCCTTAAGTATTATAGGAAGGCTATAGGCATCATCATTGCCTTTAAAAATAAAGGCAGCCATGCCCGGAAATGTTTTATATGAAGTATAATTATAAGTTATTATTGACTGTTGGCTCTCTGCTGTTGTTCCACAAAAAGAAATATTAGGATATCCATATTCTAATACAGAATCCGAAAAAATATTTAAATGTATTGATCTTTTATTTTCAGCAAGGTTCAAAACACCATGGTAAAATGATGCATGACCTGTATTTACATCAACAGAATTTCCTACAAATTGGATTTTATTATCGTAAAAGAAAGCCCCTAAAACACGTGAGTCATTTGTTGCCAACGAATCAGTAAGTATTGGTTGTAATGCATTAGGAGGCATTCCATATTTTTCGTCAGCAATAATTACATCAATATCTAAATTCACATCACCATCTTCAAGGTATTTTTCAATTTTCATCACAAAGAAACTATCATTTGCAATATCGAAATTTCGCTCAGAAAGAAAATACATTTCTGGACCATAAAACTTATTACCTCCTCTAACAGGATGAATATTTCTACACGGTATATCTTGATAATTAATATCAGAAAATATTGCCATATTCAACTCTTCACCATCAAAACCTTTTTGTTTATCCATTTGCCAAATAAGACTTTGTTTAAAAGACGTTTGCCATGAACCATTTCCAGTTTTAATTAGGTTACCTGTAATAAACAGTTCTTTGTCAGTCAACGCTATTGCAGGATAATCAGTCCATGAATCATCATCAAACGGATTTCCTTCCACAGCATATAAATTCCAATCGTCCAAAGGATTATTAGTAGTAGAAAAAGCAACAATAATATGAGAAGATCCCGAAGTACCAGAACCAGCTAGATAAACTAAGATAAACCTATCATTCTGATAATCATAAATAGCTTTTGGATCGTACTGATGATTACTTATATTATCAAGTGGTCTAGAGAATTGTTTCAAGGTCATTTTTTTCAACAAACTATCCTTCTTAGTATCATAAAAAATAATATTAGTATTGACCGCAGAAACCACAATTCCGTCATTAGAAATTGCCATCGTATTATCATTAGGAGCACTATAGTTATAAGGATTGCCAGAAAAAGCATAATCAACAATAATAGTATCTACAAACTCTTTATGCAAACCATTTCCTTTGTACTCCGCTACTCTTTTTGTAGAACACAATTTATTTACTTTTCTTTTTTGCGATGCAAAATACTTCTTATACAAAGTATTATACTCTTTTACCTCTAAATTTTGTATTTGAAAATACCAATCACTATCGATTTTTGAAGGTTGCGAAATACCACTAGGATTAACTGTGCTATAATCAATTCTGTGCTGTGATAAAGCATTAATACTAAAACTTATAGTAATAATAACAATAAATAAAAAATGGAAATTATATCTCACTTTAAAAAGGGCTTTTGTAATATACTTTAGAAAAACTCAAAGATATATATTTATAGACAAATAAAAACATTATTTTCGCATACTTAATAAAACACACATATTATTATGAAATTATTGAAATATGCAATTATTGCATCTACTATAATAATCCTATTATCTATTGTTACTAAGGATATTACAGCTCAACAATGGGTGACTGACATGCAAGATACTAGCTTAACTTTAACACAAAAGCAAGCTTCATTTAATGCATATTGGGACAATAAAGAATACGAAAAAGGAAAAGGATTTAAACAGTTTAAGCGAAAAGAATATTTTCAACAAAACAGAATTGGGGAAAATGGCAAATTAGATCTTCCTCAAAATAGAATTACTGATTATAGACGAGTACAAAAAGAAATATCAACAGCAAAAAGTATTGGTGTTGCAGGCCAATGGGTACAACTCGGTCCATTTGGTCCTTCTAATGGAATTGGTAGTGGACGAATTAATTGCGTTGACTTTCATCCAACAAATAGCAATAAAATAATTATTGGCGCACCTTCAGGAGGAATATGGCGAAGTGATAATGGAGGCACTTCATGGACAACAAATACTGACGACCTAGCATCCATAGGAATTTCTGACATAAAGTATGCTCCTAGTGATGCAAGCATTATTTATGTAGCCACTGGTGATATTGATGGTGACGACACTTATTCTATAGGTATTTTGAAATCTACTGATGGTGGAAACACTTGGAATACTACTGGCTTAAGTTATAATTATCAACAAAAAAGAAAAGCTTATAGATTATTGGTTCACCCTACAAATCCAGATATTGTATATGCCTCTACAAGTTTAGGATTTTATAAATCTACAGATGGAGGTGCCACATGGACACGTAAGAAATTAGGAACATATAAAGATATTGAGTTTAAGCCAGGCGATCCAAATACAATATATATAGCATCGAGTACCAGAGTAATTGTATCCACTAATGGCGGAGATAGCTTCACCAATAAACTATCAATTAGTGGTTCGCGTAGAGTTGAAATTGCAGTTACTCCAAACGATCCTAATTACGTTTACGCTTTATCAGGCAATAATACTGATGGAGGATTTAATGGTATTTATCAATCTACCGATGCAGGAAGTAATTTTACTCTAAAAGCAAGCTCACCAAACCTATTGGGATGGAGTAAGAATGGAAGTGATGCTGGTGGTCAAGCTTGGTATGATTTAGCATTAACTGTATCTCCTACAAATAAAAACAAATTATTTGTAGGTGGAGTAAATATGTGGACATCTAATAACGGTGGAAGCAGTTGGAACATATCTGGATACTGGATTGCGGGACAAGGAGTTCCGTACACTCATGCTGATATTCATATGATTAGATATAATACACATAACTCTAGCGAAATATGGGCTTGTACTGATGGAGGGGTATCAAAATCTACAGATAATGGAAGCAATTGGAACGAAAAGAATAATCAACTAGCAATTGCTCAAATGTACAGAATGGGAGGATCTAAAACTATTGCCAATAAAATATTAACAGGATGGCAAGACAATGGCTCTAACCTTATGACTTCTAATTGGAATTTTGTATTAGGAGGCGATGGTATGGAATGTATTATTAGCCACAGTAGTAGTAATACCATGTACGGTTCACTTTATTATGGTAATATTAGAAGAAGTTATGATGGAGGAAATAATTGGTCTGAAATATCTAACTCTATCCCTGAGACTGGCGCCTGGGTTACTCCATATATAATGGATGATAATAATGCTAACATACTCTTAGCTGGCTATGATAATGTATGGAAGACTGTAAACAAAGGAAATAACTGGACAAAAATATCAAGCTGGTCAGGAGGCAAACTAAATACTATAGCAGCCACAGGAAATAATACATCAACTATTTGGACTGCAAATAACTATTCATTATACAAAACTACTGATGGTGGCACAAACTGGACTACAATTTCAGGAAATTTAGGTAGTGGACAAGTAAATTCAATAGCAATAAATAAGGCTGATCCTAATAAAGTATGGGTCTGTAAATCTGGTTTCTATAATGGACAAAAAGTATATCAAACTATAGATGGAGGAACCACATGGACTAATATTTCAGGCTCATTACCTAACTATCCTGTTAATACCATTGTAAATGCTCCAAATACTACCAATGGCCTCTATGTTGGAACTGATATGGGAGTTTATTATTATGACACCAACTTAGGTGACTGGGTTCCATTCATGAAAGATCTTCCAAATGTGATAGTAAGCGAACTTGAACTTTTTGAAACAGGAGATAAAATTAGAGCTGCAACCTATGGCAGAGGTTTATGGGAATCTGTAACCTATCCTTTTGCTACAAATATTAATAATTCCACCAATAATAAGCTCAATAAGGTTAAAATATACCCAAATCCAGCTAAGGATATTATTTATATAGAACTTAACCAAAATATAAATACAGCTATTAAACTTACTATTATTAATAGCATTGGAAGCATTATTGACGAAATTACTATTCTAAATAATGATGTTAACGCTATTAATACCTCTAAATACCCTAAAGGTATTTATTTCTTTAAACTTATTTCAGATACACATTACTCTATAAATAAGGTTATTATACAGTAGTGGTTTTTTATTATTTTTTTATTTAACACTTCTACATTTTTTTATTATTTGTAATATTTTTTTTATTACATTTGTAGCGTAAATTTAAAACTAATTTTTTTATTTACATTTTAATTAGGCTATTTAAGCAACACTATACAAATATTCCTACCTCAATTTTATTAATTAGTGATTAATTATTTTTTTCCTCCAGGTTATCCAATCTGGAGGTTTTTATTTTATATAACTTATATACTTTAAATACTCACTAATATGAATTACTTTTGCAATCTTTAATTCTATTGAAAAAAACTATTTAAAAAACTAAATGGAATACCAACGACATACATTAAAGAACGGGATACGCTTAATACATAAACCGGTAAATAACATTGTAGCACATTGTGCTCTAATGGTAAATACTGGATCACGTGATGAAAAAGAGAATGAGCAAGGAATGGCTCATTTTATTGAACACACAATCTTTAAAGGCACCACCAAGCGAAAATCTTTCCATATACTATCAAATCTTGAGAATGTTGGAGGGGAGATTAATGCCTTTACTACTAAAGAGGAAACATGTATTTACGCTTCTTTCTTACCACAATACTATAATCGAACAGTTGAGCTTTTTTCTGATATATCATTACATTCGCAGTTCCCAAAAAAAGAGATTGATAAAGAAAAGGATATTATTATAGACGAAATAAACTCTTATCGTGATAATCCTGCCGAGGAAATTTTTGATGAGATTGAAGATATTGTTTATAAAGGTCACCCTATGGGGAGAAATATTTTAGGAACTAAAGAACTAGTGAAATCGTATCAAAGAGAAGATATTCTAAGATTTGTTTTTAATAATTTTCATACCGATGAAACCGTAATCTGTTCTGTTGGTAATTTCGATTTTAAAGAATTTGTAGCCATATGTGAAAAGCATTTTGGCGAAGCTCCTACTCGATTACGAAATTTTGAGAGAAGTAAATTCAGTAATTACAAACCTTCTAATAAAATTCGCAAGAAACCTGTGCATCAAGCACACTGTATTATTGCAAATGAAGCTTATAGCGCACAAGATAAAAACAGAAATAAACTTATATTTCTAAATAATATATTGGGAGGCCCGGGACTAAACACAAGGCTTAATATGGGAATTCGTGAGAAATATGGATTTTGCTATAATATAGAATCCAATTATACTCCTTATTCCGATACAGGAATTCTAAGTATCTATCTAGGAACAGATTTTGCCTATTTAGAAAGAACCATAAAACTTACACATAAGGAACTAGCAAAGCTACGTAATAATAAACTTGGTAGTTTACAATTACAAAGAGCCAAGCAACAGCTAATTGGTCAAATAGCAATTGCTCAAGAATCAAATGTAAATGAACTACTTAGCATTGGCAAAAGCATTTTGGTTTACGATAAAGTTGACTCTATAGATCTTATGAATAAAGAAATTGAGGAAATTAAATCTGAAGAAATACTTGAAATAGCAAATGAAGTTTTTGACCCTAATAAGTTGAGTTCTCTTATTTATAAAAATGATAATTAAGGATTATACTATAAAATATTAAATATAATGAATTTCATAAGTAATGAGATAGAAAACTACTGCATTAATAACAGCAAGGATATTAATCCGTTATTGAAAAAGCTTGAAAGAGAAACTCAGCTAAAAGTACTGCGCCCTAGGATGCTTTCGGGAGAATTGCAGGGAAAATTTCTTGAGCTGGTAGTAAAAATGAGTAATGCAAAAAATATACTTGAAATTGGAACTTATACTGGATATTCTGCCATTTGCATGGCCTCCGCAATGCCCGACAACGGAATTCTGCATACCATTGATATAAATGCAGAACTAGAATCAATGGCAAATAAGTATTTCAAACTTGCCATGCTTGATCATAAAATTGATATGCATATCGGTAATGCTTTGGATATAATACCAACATTAGACATAAACTTCGATTTAGTTTTTATGGATGCCGATAAACATAACTACTCAAATTATTACGACATCATTATTGATAAATTACCCTCAGGAGCATGGATTCTTGTGGATAATGTTCTTTGGAGTGGAAAAGTACTTGATTTAAATAATAATAAAGATAAAGAGACTATTGCTATTCATGAGTTTAACAATAAAATAACCAATGATTCAAGAGTAGATAATATGCTACTTCCACTTAGAGATGGTGTGATGATGATACATAAAAAATAAGAATAATGAAGACTAAATCCTTTCTTTTACTATTAATGATTATTATTTCAAGCCTATTTGCTTGTAAAAATAATCTCATCACTAATATTTCCAATAAAGACCCAAAGATACTTGCTCATAGGGGTTCTGGCACTATAATGCAGATTATTGGCAAGGATACTATTATTGAAAATACTATTGCTGCTGCAAAGTATGGGTTTGATAATTTTGATGGTATAGAGATAGATATACAAATGAGTAAATCTGGTACAATATGGCTTTATCATAATTCTGATTTATATAATAATGACACTCAAAAATGCATTCTTAATTCTACCGACGAAGAAATAATAACTCTAAACAAAGACCTTCCAAAATGGAAACAGCTTTGCACTTTAGAAGATGTATTTGTATATCACAGTTTACTGAATAAAGATAAATATATATCTCTTGATGTAAAAGGCTATTTTAATGCAACTTGCCTTGGAGGAAGAAATATATCTAATGAGTATCAGCAAAACATTGCTGACGAAATTATTAGGTTAACTAAAAGATATAAGCTTGAAAATTCAGTTATGATAGAGACTGATTACAAAGAAGTTTTAGATCATATTACAGACAATTACGATACTTTAAAATGTTATTTCTTGGCTTATAGAAATTTCAACAAAAAACTTCAAGAAGCCATTGATTGCAACTATGATGGCTTGTCTTTTAGTATTAAGGATACTAGTCTTAATAAAGCAAATATAGAAAAGCTTCACAATAAAGGTTTAACTATTCAGATTTGGACTATTCGTAATAATAAAGAAAAGCAAAAAGCTCTTGATTTAGGTGCTGATTTTATTCAATCGGACGTTATTTTCTAAGATATAAAAGTTTCAAAACCAAATACAACTCAATAAGCAATTCCGCGCCTTACTGCTGTGCTACCAAACCTATTACGAATATCGTCCATAGCTTTATATAAGTTTATCAGCTCTTCGTTATTATCAAAAAGATCGAGTTGTTGCACACCTTCTACCAAGCCCGAGAGCTTCACTCCTATCAAACGCACTAGCATACGGCGAGTATATAATTTTACAAATAGCTCCTTTGCTACTTCCATTATCACATGATCAAAAGAGGTATAAGAAATTCGCTTTTGCATTGTATAAGTATCGAAATTAGAGTAGCGTATTTTTACTGTTACTACTGAGCAAAGCTTTCTCTTCTTGCGTAGTGAATAGGCTAGCTTTTCTGCCATAGCAATAATAAGTTCATTGAGTTGCTTTATATTTATTGAGTCCTGCTGGAATGTTTGCTCAGCGCTTATACTTTTGCGCTCCGAATATTGATATACAGGAGTAGAGTCGAGCCCATTAGCTTTTTTCCAAAGCGAAACACCATTCTTACCCATCACATTCTGCAACATTTCAACGGGCATTTGTCGTAAGGTGAGTATTTTATCAACACCCATACGCTGGAGTTTTTGTGAGGCCACTTTTCCAAGCATCGGTATTTTACTAATACTTAATGGATCCAAAAAATTATGAATATTAGCATTTTCAACATATAACTCCCCCGCAGGCTTTGCTTCTCCAGTGGCTATTTTAGCAACAGTTTTATTCACCGACATTCCAAAAGAGATAGGAAGTCCACTTTCTCTAATTACTTTCTGCCGCAATTCATGCGACCACTTCATACTTCCAAAGAACTTATCCATACCAGTAATATCTAGGTAATGTTCATCTATGGAAGCTTTTTCATAAACCGGAGCCGAATCGGCAATAATATCCGTTACCAAGCGTGAGTATTTGGTATATTGATCCATATCGCCACGAATATAAACCGCATCACCACAAAGCTGACGAGCCATACGCATAGGCATACCTGCGTGCACTCCATAAGTTCGAGCTTCATAACTACAACTCGACACAACACCTCTATCACCAGTACCACCAATAATCAGAGGCTTAGAAGCAAGTCTACTATTCAGCAAACGCTCCACCGATACAAAAAAAGTATCCAAATCCAAATGTACTATTGTACGATCCATCGGTATGCTCAGTTTTGATTAAGTTTTAATCAAGTTTAGAATTGCAATATAGGCAAAATGAGTATTAAATTTTTAAAATATTAAAGGGAAAGTAATTTCACAATAAATCCTCATACTCTTAATATATCTTCTCCTCTATCGCTACAACAACCCTTCAACTGACTCAAAAATTCCTTTTTCGGTAAAATAAGCACTTATCAATCGAGATGGAGTTACATCAAAGCCATAATTTACAGCCTGAGTAAATTCTGGAGCAATACGGAAGCTCTCTTCTTCTTTTTCTGAAATACCATTCATATATAACACCTCGTCACCATCACGCATTTCGATGGGAATATCCTTAACCCCATTCTTAATATTAGCATCGAAAGTAGTAGTAGGAAAAGCAACTACAAAAGGCACATTATTGTCATAAGCAGCCAATGCTTTAAGATATGTTCCAATCTTATTAGCCACATCTCCATTATTTGCAACCCTATCAGCGCCAACTATTACCATATCTACCATACCATGCTGCATAAGATGTCCACCAACATTATCGGCAATTAGTGTATGTGGAATCCCATGTTTACCAAGTTCCCAAGCGGTAAGTCTAGCCCCTTGATTTCTAGGTCGAGTTTCGTCCACATATACATGAATATCCATTCCATTATTATATGCTTCGTAAATAGGTGCTAATGCAGAGCCATAGTCAACAAAAGCTAACCATCCTGCATTGCAATGTGTTAGAATATTAATTCTTCTCTTCTTACCTTTAGCAATTTTATTCTCAATATAATTATAGCCCAACTCCCCTATTCTCTTACACGAGTTAGCATCATTATCACTAATTTGCTGTGCCAAGTTTTTTGCCAATTCAAGGCGATCTTCCTTAGCGGCAATTCGTAACTCTGGTATCATTACATCTATTGCTGCCTGTAAGTTTACTGCTGTTGGTCTAGTTTCTGATAATTCTTTTGCCGATTTCTCAATAAAAGAAATATCGCTATTCTCCTTTGCTGCTAAATATATACCCCAAGCGGCGGCGGCACCAATAAGTCCCGCACCACGCACATACATTTCTAGAATAATTTTAGACATTTCTGTAGCAGATTTCACCTCTACTATTTCAAATTTGAATGGCAAAACCCTTTGGTCAATAACTTCAATATTTTTAGTATCAGCATTATACCATATTGTTCTATAATCTTTGTTGTCTACTTGCATATGATTTATATTTTGTGCTAAATTAAACAAGTTTATCTAATTTTGTGCTTATAATAATCTTATTATTTTAAAAAAATATTATCCAAAAAGAAATGGCAGAAGCATTAAATACTTATAGAGACAAGGAAGAAAAATTAAATATCATTTCTCATGGAATTGGTGCAGCATTATCAATTATTGCATTAATACTATTAATCCAGAAAGGGATAGAAATGAATACAACAAAGGCTATGATCAGCTTTGTAGTCTATGGTTCAAGTCTTGTTATCCTATATTTTGCTTCTACATTTTACCATTCAGCAACAAATCCAAAATGGAGAAACCTATTAAACGTTTGGGATCATATTTCCATTTATCTTCTAATTGCAGGATCGTATACACCTTTCACTTTACTTGCACTTCCTACTAAATTAGGTTGGTGGATATTTGGCATCGTGTGGGCTTTTGCTGCAGTAGGTATTGTTATTAAAATATTTTTCTTTGGTAAATATGGCAAATTAGCTGCTATATCATATGTAATTATGGGGTGGATAGCAATATTTGCTTTTTCTAATTTTATAAACCATCTAGGAATGACAGGAACCATTCTTCTTTTCAGCGGCGGAATAGCTTATACCGTTGGTGCAGTGTTATATATGCTCGATGGTAAATTAGCTTATAATCATGCTATTTTTCATGTATTTGTATTGCTAGGAAGCGCATTGCACTTTATATCAGTATATTATTATATTAATTAGACAAATAATTGTAGATTATTTGATTAACGATTACTTGATTAACGATTACTTGATTAATGAATACTTGATTATTTGATTAACGATTATTTGATTAACGATTATTTGATTAATGATTGGAGATTTGGAGTATTATTATAAATCTGAAATCTGAAATCGTTAATCCTAAATCGTTAATGAAAATATTACATTATTCTTGCAAGCGTTTTTTTGACGTTTCAACACTTTTAACAAAAATTGAAATCAATTCATTATTTTCAGATATTAAAACTCTAATTATATCTGTCCTATTATTAAGCTTTGCCTTTTCAATAATTTTTAAATTCACATAGGTTTCTCGTAATTCTTTCAATGAAATCTGCATTTTATGAATAAAGTCTTTTCTTGATTCAGCACTTTGAGCTTCACCATAATTCAATGGAACGGATGTTGAACTTCTGATAATTTGTCCTGATAAATGCTTTCCTGCATAACTATTTTCATTGCTTTTTACAAAGTTAATGATATCAACTGCAAAACTAATTAATCGTGTTTCTAATTCTTTACTATTCTTAATATTAATTATTTGATTACTTGATTAACGATTACTTGATTAACGATTACTTGATTAACGATTACTTGATTAACGATTACTTGATTAATGAATACTACCACTTAAGCACCTTTAAAAACAGGCTTTCTTTTTTCCATAAAAGCACGTTTGCCTTCAAGATAATCTTCACTATTATATGCTTCCTGACGAAGTTCGTCAATAATAGAAATAGTTTCCACATCTATTGGTTTTGACCTAGCAATACTATCAATTTGTTTTTTAATTACCGAAATACTTAATGGTGAATTATTTACTATTGTATTAGCCAAATCATAAGTAAACTCTTCAATTTTATCTTTATCAATAATGTGGTTTAATATACCTAACGAATATGCTCTTTGTGCTGCAATAGGTTTTGCAGTAAAGAATAGTTCCTTAGCAATATTTGGGCTCACACGGGTTAATACACGTTTGATTCCCAAAGAGTTATAAGGCACTCCTATTTTTGCAGGAGTTATGGCAAAAGTAGTTTGCTCAGTTCCCACAAGAATATCGCAGCTAAAAGCCAAATCGCAAGCACCACCCCACACACTACCTTCCATTAAAGCAATAATAGGGATTTTCACTTTCTCCAATGCTCTAATTAGTATTTCTAAAGGATGATTATAGGGTACGGGATCGATGCCTGGCTCAGGCAGCTCCTCAATATTGAATCCTGAAGACCAGACCTTTGAGCCCTTAAGTGCTCTAATTATTAAAACTCTGGAATCCGATTCAATAACTTCATCAATACTCTTAACAAATTGATTTAATAATTCAGTAGATAAAGCATTACGTTGCTTCTCATTTCTAATTATTATCTCAAACATATAATTCTTCTTATTTACTTCTATTAATCTCATGGTCTTATTATTTTGGAATAAACTATTCGTAATCTAACTATACATAATAGTTCGAATAAACA
>JAOZSY010000003.1:5538-9544 GCA_029939445.1 Bacteroidales bacterium | reverse complement strand
TTATTTTGGAATAAACTATTCGTAATCTAACTATACATAATAGTTCGAATAAACACAGTTACTACTGCAAAGCTACATATTTTAAGCAACTATTATTATTCTTTAACCTGTTTAACACTGACAATTTGACGATTATTATTCTATGGCAATAAAATTGATTTAAAAGCTATGTATTTATTAAATTAAACCTCTTTTATAATAGGCTTAATTTATTATGCACCAACTATTTACAAATATAATAATACAATATAGTCATGACAAAGGACAAGAAAAAAACTGAAAAGGAGATAAAAGATATTGAAGATGTTATGAACAGCACTGACAATACTACTGAAAAAGAAGCTCAAAAGGCAGAAGAAACAACAATTATTGACAAAGATATAATAGAAGAAGAAGTTCAAGAAATAGAAGAAAATGATATTTCCGAAGAAAGTGCTGACGATAAAAAAACTAAAAAAGGATTTTTTAAGAAAAGCAAGAGTAAAACCGATGAACTTAAAGAAGACTTAGAAACAGCAAATTTAAAGATTTCTGAGATTAATGATACGTATTTACGATTGTATTCTGAATTTGATAATTTCAGAAAGCGAACAATAAAAGAAAAATCCGATATCTACAAAACTGCTGGAGAGGATGTTATTTTATCTATTATATCTATTATCGATGATTTTGAAAGAGCTTTAAATAATACTGAAGACAATGCAGAAAACAAAACTCATAGAGAAGGCTTAATACTTATTTTTAATAAGTTTAAAAAAATACTAGAAAATAAAAACGTAAAAGAGATTGATGCATTGGGCAAAGAGTTTGATACTGATTTGCACGAAGCAATAACTCAAGTACCTGCTCCTAATGAGGATCTTAAGGATAAAATAATAGATGTCATCGAAAAGGGTTATACTATGAATGATAAAGTAATTCGTTTTTCCAAAGTTATAATTGGAGCCTAATAGAATCATCAATTTTTATTAAGAATAAAAAGAAAACAAGATATGTCAAAAAGAGATTATTACGAGGTATTAGGCATTGACAAAAATGCTGAAGCACCGGCCATCAAGAAAGCCTACAGAAAGCAAGCTGTAAAGTATCATCCCGACAAGAATCCTGGAGATTCAAGTGCTGAAGATAAATTTAAGGAAGCTGCTGAAGCATACGAAGTATTGAGTGATGACAATAAAAAAGCACGTTACGACCAATATGGACACGCCGGAATGAGTGGTGCTGCAGGAGGCGGAGGCTTTGGTGGCGGTATGAATATGGATGATATATTCTCACAATTTGGCGATATTTTTGGTGGTGGAGGCTTTGGTGGAGGCTTTGGTGGCAGTCGTCGAGGAGGACGTAGAGTAAACCGTGGAAGTAATTTAAGAGTTAGAGTAAAACTAAATCTTAAGGATATTGCCCATGGTGCCGAAAAGAAAATAAAGGTAAACAAATACATATCTTGCGATAGCTGTAGCGGCTCTGGAGCCGAAAGTGGTGAAACTACTACTTGTAGCACTTGTAATGGTTCAGGACATGTTACCAGGGTACAGCAAACTTTCTTAGGAAATATGCAAACTCAGAGTGTTTGCCCTAGCTGTAGTGGTGAAGGTCAGATAATAAAGCATAAATGCAAGAAGTGTAGTGGTAATGGAATTGTAAAAGGTGAAGAAGTTGTTACAATAAACATACCTGCAGGCGTTGAAGACGGAATGCAATTATCTGTATCGGGTAAAGGTAATGCTGCAGTACGTGGTGGAGTAAATGGCGATATGATTGTTGTTATTGATGAAGTGCCAGATAAAGATTTGAAGCGCGATGGCAATAATCTACTTTACGATCATTATATTAGTTTCCCCGATGCTGTACTTGGTACTACAATAGAAATTCCAACGGTTGATGGCAAAGCAAAAGTAAAAATTCCTGCAGGAACTCAGGCCGGTAAAGTATTTAGACTTAGAGGCAAAGGCCTTCCAAGTGTAGAATATCATGGTACTGGTGATTTACTTGTAAACATTAATGTATGGACACCTCAAAAACTAAGTGATGAATCAACAGAGATAATGGAAAAATTACAAAAATCTGAAGATTTTATTCCTAATCCAACTTCTAAAGACAAGAGTTTATTTGATAAAATGAGAGACTATTTCCATAATTAAACTTTAGTAAATATAAAAAAAAGAGGCTATTACAAAATTAATATTTTGAATAGCCTCTTTTGCATTATAAAAAATACAGCTTAATATCGTTGGCGCTTTTTATATGTTGTATGCAACAGATTATGCGATACATGGCTAAGCGGTTCTTTCAAGAAATCCGCATAAATTTTTTTAATCTCAGGGTTCTCATGCGATTTACGAACCTTCATTCCCATATCCTCTTCATAAATAGACGCTGCTCGTTTTTTCCTAATGGCCTCATTAGTAGGAATCGGTTGTCCACCGCCACCAATACAACCTCCTGGGCAAGCCATTATCTCAATAAAATGATATGGCGATTCCCCTTTTACAATCTGATCCATAATTTGTCGTGCATTAATCAAACCATGAGCAACAGCTACTCTAAGTTTTACACCTTCCAAAAATGAATATGCAGGCAATGCCCCCTCAATAGGTATGGTTGCTTCACGTATGCCTTCCATTCCACGAACAGCTTTTATATTCAGATTTTCGAAAGGCACCTCTTTACCCGTAATTAACTCATAAGCAGTACGTAATCCTGCTTCCATTACTCCACCAGTAGCACCAAATATAACTCCAGCACCCGATGATTCTCCCATAATACTATCGAAAGTTGAATCTTCCAATTCTTTAAAATCCAAGCCAGATTGTCGAATCATATGACCAAATTCCCTAGTGGTTAAACCAGCATCAATATCTTGATATCCACTATCATTCATTTCTTTTCTATTGGACTCAAATTTCTTAGCAGCACAAGGCATTATTGCCACACATACTATATCCTTTGGATCAATACCTTTCTTATCAGCATAATATGTTTTTGCTAATGCGCCAAACATCTGTTGCGGAGATTTGCATGTAGACATATGCCCCAAATGCTCAGGGTATAAGTGTTCGGCAAACTTAACCCACGCTGGCGAACAAGATGTAATTAATGGTAACTTAATAGTCTTATCATTATCAACAATGACTTTCTTTAAGCGAGATAGTAATTCTGAACCCTCTTCAACTATAGTAAGGTCTGCAGAGAAGTCTGTATCCAATACTGAATCCACTCCCAAACGGCGCATAGCTGTAACCATTTTACCTGTAACTCTAGTTCCTACAGGATAACCAAGCATCTCGCCAAGCGCTACTCGTACCGAAGGTGCCGTATTCATAATAACATGTTTGCTAGGATCACCAATGGCATCCCACACCTCATCAAAATATCGTCTTTCGGTAAGCGCACCTGTAGGGCAGTGATTTACACATTGTCCACAATTGGTACAAACAACCTCATTCATTGGTAAATCATGAAAGGTTGTAATTCTCATTTCTTTACCTTTATGACTTACTGTTAAAGCATTTACATGCTGTAGCTCAGCGCATGTTCTAACACAACGCTGACATCTAACACATTTACTATCATCTTTTTCGATGGACCACGACGAACGATCTACTTCCGTAACAGGCCTCATAATACTCAAGTATCGATTATTATCAATATTATACTCAGCAGCCAAATCCTGAAGTTCACAATTAGTACTTCTATAGCAGGTTGTACATTGTGTATTATGTTCTGAAACCAACATTGCTATAATATCCTTACGGGCATTACGCACTTTTGGAGTATTGGTTCGTACTTCCATTCCATCCTGAGCAGGAATTGCACATGAAGCTTGCAAAGTACTATTACCTTCAACCTCAACTACACAAACCCTACAATTTCCAGCTACACATAAATCCTCGTGATAGCAAAGTGTTGGAATCTTAACATTAACTTTCTTTGCAGCATCAAGAATAGTTTTACCTTCTTCTATTTGAACTTTTTTTCCGTCAATTAATAAACTTATTTTAGACAT
>JAOZSY010000003.1:0-5438 GCA_029939445.1 Bacteroidales bacterium | reverse complement strand
TTAATAAATCATCTCCTCACGGAAATTTGTAACTATTGATGAAAACGAATTTGCAACAGATTGACCCAAACCACATTTTGAAGCAATTTTCATTGTTTCTGTAAGTCTTAATAATTGATCAAGATAATCTGATGATTTTTCACCAGTTTTAACAGCATTTATTCCTTTCATCAATTGCTGAGTACCAACGCGACAAGGTGTACATTGCCCACACGACTCTTCTTCAAAAAATTCTAAATAATCGTTAAGCACATTATACATTGATCTTGTGGAATTAAAAACCATCATAGAACCACCCGTAGGAATACCTTCAAAGCCAATAATCGTTTCTTTAAAATGCTTACGAGGAACACAAAAACCCGATGCTCCACCAACTTGAACAGCCTTAGTATCACCATCTCCAAATTCAGCAACAAAATCAGCAACATTTAGCCCCAATTCCAATTCATGAATTCCAGCCTTTGGCGTATCTCCTGAAACAGAAAACACTTTACTACCACGTGAGTCACTAGTACCTAATTTCACAAATTCCTTGGTACCAATATTAATTATCATGGATGTATAAACAAGCGTTTCTACATTATTAATAACAGTAGGCTTGCCATTATACCCAGCTTTAGTAGGGTAAGGAGGTTTATTGCGAGGCTCACCACGCTTACCTTCCATAGATTCAAATAATGCAGTTTCTTCTCCACAAATATATGCCCCACTTCCTGAAATTATTTTAATGGCAAAATCAAGGCCTATTTTACTCAAACTATTATTAAATATATCAATAGTTTGGTTTAGTGGTTTCAATAAGAAATTATACTCTCCTCTCAAATATATAATTCCTTCTTTAGAGCCTATAGCATAGGCACATATCGCCATTCCTGACAATACTTTATTAGGAACAATGTCCAAAATTTCTCTATCCTTAAAGGTTCCAGGTTCACCTTCGTCAGCATTACAAATTACATATTTAACATCTGACTCTTCTTCTTTTGCAAACTTCCACTTTACTCCTGTTGGAAAACCTGCACCACCCCTACCTCTCAAACCACTATCAATAACAGATTTTATGACTTGATCACGAGACATCTTTAAGGCTTTCTTGACTACATCAATAGGTTGACAACCATCGCAATCAAAAATTAAATCAACTCTTTTAAATTCTTTAGATTTCATAATTAATGGTATTTAATGATTAACAATAAGATTCTAGAATCTCAACAACTTTTTCGGCTTCTACCTCTGGATATACGTCGTCATTTACTAACATAACTGGGCCTTTATGGCACCACCCCAAACAATTTGCTTCCATTATTGTAAACTTGCCATTTCTGGTAGTTTCACCCTTTTTGATTTTAAGATGATCCTCTATTGCCTCCACAATTTTGTGTTTGCCTTTCATCTTACAGGTTATGGTTTTACATATCCTTATTATATTCTTACCTTTATATTCTGTATATAAAAATGAATAAAATGATGCTGTGCCATAAACATCAGCAGCGGATAAATCAAGTCCCCTAGCTATTTCTATCATAGCTTCATCTGATAAATAGCTTTCCTCTTTAACTACGCCTTGCATTACTGGCAATAAGCTATTTCGGTGGATACCATGTTTGTTAATTAGCTGTTTTACCAACTCTTCTGTATTTGTCATAATGAACACGATTTAGTTACTGTTATTTGAATAACAAAGATATGTATATTATTGTTATTCAAATAACAATAAATATTAGAAATGGTTAATTTATATTGATTATAAATAACACACTTAACAGTAAAACTATTAACGCCTAATTATCAGTATTTTAGCAAATTAAAATATAAGCATATCTCAAATTAAATATTAGAGGAATGATTATCTACAATAAAAGAGAGCAATATTCTTCATTTTATTATTGATAATAAAGCTAAATAAATATATCACGCTTAAAAGTTTAATAAACTCAATTCAATTATCTTTAATGTAAAAAGTTATATTTGCAAATTCTAAAAAGAAATAAAATGAAACACATCATATTAGCATCAATAATACTGTCAATACTTATATCAATAGATAGCAAAGCACAAGACAGCATTCCTTGGCATCATTCCTCTAGTACCGAATCAAATTATAGAGGAATAAGCCTTCAACAAGGACTTGATTTCATGGAAGAAAAAGGCAAGGTTCAAAAAACTGTTATTGTTGCTATTATTGACTCTGGAATTGACACTTTACATGAAGATTTACGACCTAAGCTTTGGCATAATCCAAAAGAAATACCATATAACAACATTGATGATGATGGAAATGGTTACATTGATGACATTCATGGGTGGAATTATATTGGAGGTAGCGATGGAAGAAATATTGATGGCGAAACATTAGAACTAATACGTTTCTACAAATTATATAAAGATAAATTTGAAGATAAAGAGAAGAAAGATATCGCCAGAAAAGATAGGGATTTATTTAATAAATGGATTAATGCAAAGGCTAAAATTAAGAAAGAGCGAAGTACGTATCAAGAGCAGAAAGATGGATATACAGAATGGGGATTAACCTTAGAATTTTGTGAAACAATAATAAAGGATAGGTTAGAAATTGACACATTAACAACTGAAGATGTAAAAAGGTTTGCACCAAAGGATGAGAAGGAAGAGCAGATAAAACAGCTTATTCTTGACACTTATGCCGAGGGTATTTCTTTGGAATACATCACTAATACTATAGACTATTTTAATGATAACTTGAATAAAAAGTACAGTCTAACATACGATCCTCGTCCTGAAATAATTGGCGACAATATAAATGATATAAACGATACTATCTATGGAAATAATGATATTCAAGCAGAAGGTTATAGTCACGGTACAGGAGTAAGTGGAATTGTTGGAGCAGTACGTAATAATGGTATTGGAACACAGGGAATTATTGACTCAGTGCAATTAATGATTCTACGCGTTGTACCTGGAGGCGACGAAAGAGATAAAGATGTTGCATTGGCAATTCGTTATGCTGTTAGAAACGGAGCGACAATAATAAATGGTAGTTTTGGCAAATCGTACAGCCTAAATCCTGAATTTGTGAAAGAAGCAATTGATTATGCCATTTCTAATAATGTTTTAATAATTCATGCTGCAGGAAATGATAGTGAAAATAATGATAAGGTTACTCACTTCCCTAGCCCAACATCAGATCAGCGTTCGCAATGGATAGATGTTGCCGCATCAGGAAAAAACAATAACAGTTCTCAATTAGCGGCAGATTTTACAAATTACGGAAGAAAAACTGTAGATATATTTGCACCAGGAGTTGATATTTATTCCACATCTCCAAATAATAAATATAATGCTTCAAGTGGCACTTCTGATGCATCCCCTGTAGTTGCAGGAGTGGCAGCTTTGGTAAAAGCTTATTATCCAGATATAAGTGCAAGTGAATTACGAAATTTACTTATAGAATCTTCCATAAAACATTCTAAAGATAAAACATATATTCCTGGAGATGAAAATAAAAAAGTAAAGTTTAAGAAACTAAGCACATCAGCAGGTATTGTAAATGCTTATGAGGCTCTTAAATTGGCAGAAAGCCTTTATGGAAACAAGTAATATTTATAAATAAAAATAGTTAGAAAAACTAAAATAAGTTTAGCAGTTTTTCTTTAACTTTGATTCCTATTATTTTAGAAAATAATAAGAGACATTAATAGCTAATAATCAAGTAGTATGGATAATTTTATTGTATCAGCACGTAAATATAGACCTGTAACATTTGATGCAGTAGTGGGGCAAAAGAGTATAACATCAACTCTTAAAAACGCCATTAAAAATAATCATTTGGCGCAAGCTTTTCTTTTTACTGGTCCGCGTGGAGTTGGAAAAACTACCTGTGCACGTATATTTGCAAAAACTATTAATTGCGAAAATCTTAATAAGGAAACATTAGAGCCTTGCGACAAATGTGAATCATGCGTTTCTTTTAATCAACAAAACTCTTTTAATATTCATGAACTTGATGCTGCATCTAACAACTCAGTAGATGACATTCGAAGATTGGTAGAACAAGTGAGAGTTCCACCACAAGTTGGCGAGTATAAAGTGTATATTATTGATGAGGTACATATGCTTTCACAAGCAGCTTTCAACGCCTTTCTAAAAACTCTTGAAGAACCACCCTCTTACGCAAAATTTATTCTTGCAACAACGGAGAAACATAAGATAATTCCTACTATTTTATCTCGTTGTCAGATATATGATTTCAATAGAATTACCGTTAAAGACACTGCTGCATACCTTGCTTATGTCGCAAAAAGTGAAGGCATTAAAGCTGACGAGACCGCATTACTTACTATGGCTCAGAAAGCTGATGGAGCCATGCGTGATGCACTTTCTATTTTTGACCAGATAGTTAGCTATACTGGCAAAAGCATTTCTTATCAAGACACTATTGATAACTTAAATATTCTTGATGTAGAGTATTATTTTCAGTTAATAGATCATTTTTTAAGAGGCGATATTCCAACTACATTAAATGTATATAATGATATTAGTAATAAAGGATTTGATGGATTGCATTTTGTAAATGGGTTGGCTAGCCATATGCGTAATTTATTAGTAAGTAAAGATTCGCAAACGGTAAATTTATTTGAAACTAGCGACAGTATAAAAAAACAATATGCTGAGCAAGCGAAATATTGCAGTATTAAGTTTCTTATTTTTGCTTTGGATTTATGCACTAAAGTTGATATTGAATACAAGCAATCATCTGACAAAAGACTTCTTATTGAACTCAACCTTATGAAGATGTGTAAGCTTGAAAAACCCTTTGAGAAAGAAGAAGTTACTGCTTTGCCCGAAAAAAAAAATATTGAAGTAAGCAAAGCTTCGTATAATACACCTAAAAAACTAAAAATTGCAAAAGATGAAGTTCCTCAAAACAATATTATTGAAGAACCTAAAGTAATAATTAATAAAAAAGAAGAAAGTAAACCTACAACTAATGAACAAATTTCTGAGGAAACCTCTGATAACAAGCTGACAAAGCTTAAGAGGAGAGGTAAATCTCGAGGAATAAGTTTAAAAGACGGCTTAAAAGATAGTTTAGAAAAAGAAGAAATTAATCAAGGGGATGCATTACTAGAGACTTTCAATAATGTAGAAAAAGAAGTTAACAATGATGAGCTTTTAAGTGCTGTAAATAAATATCGCGGCTTAATTACTAAAGAAAAGCCAGTTTATGCTGCCATATTATCAACTAAAAACATAAAACTAAATCCTAATAATGAAGTAGAAATAACTTTTGCTAGCGAAGCAATGAACGATATTGACTTTAAATATGAGCTATTATTATTTTTAAAGAAAGAGCTAAATAACAAACAAATATCGATTATTTCAAAAGCTGTAGAACTAGAAACAGTAATAAATAAAACTAGTAAGGATCACTATAATGAAATGATGGAAATTAATCC
>JAOZSY010000470.1 GCA_029939445.1 Bacteroidales bacterium | reverse complement strand
TTTAACTGTAAGTTCAACTGTATCATTAAGTCCGGCAGTAGCATATTTAGGAGAAACATAATAAGGATTCATTACGTCTAGAATATATGCACTATAAATGGTATCATTACCACCGAAAGTATTAACTGAATTAGATTGAATATAACAATTCAAAGTATAGATTCCTGGAATAGAAAGGTCAACACCTGCTGCTCCGAAAATAGTATCTGAAGCCATACCTAAAGTACCTGAATTAATTGTAATAGAGGCATTTGAACTAACAGGACCTGTTACATCCCAAACAATAGTTAATGGATCAGTTGTGAAACTAACCGCAGCACCTATTACATTAGATATATTTACAAAAACACTATCAGTAGTTGATAAGCACGTTCCGTTTTCAATTTCTGCACCTGCTAAAGCCATATCAGCAGTTAAGCCAGTAAACTCTATTGCACCAGCATCAGGAGTTGTTGTAGAACGAGTTGCTCCATTAATATCTGTCAAAAATCCAAGTGGTGAACCTAAGTTATCCACTGCAATATTTAATGGTGTTAAATCTCCAGCATTAACGTTTGCAAATACAGGGTTTGCCTCAACTGAGGCTAAATCCATAGAATTAGCTGTTTGCAATGCTGTTAAGTCTGCTTTAGCACCAGCCCAGTAAGCCAAGTTAGTACCAGTAGAATAATACACATTATTATCACTTGAAAGAATTGCTGCTGTTGTACTCACATAATAAGCATATCCACCTCCATTATGAGCAAAGATATTATTATTTACATTATTATTTGAGCCACTTGATGAATAAAGCGCATAGCAAGTTGGGCTACCACCAGCAAGTTGAACAGTATTATGGTAAATATTAGTATATGTCTGACCATAAAGATAAATACCATACCAAGTAGACGTACCAGTACCATTCAAACTAATTATATTATTAGCAATTATATTTGATGTAGTAGTATCACCATTACCATAATAGGTATAAATTGTCCCATAGAACCAATCCCTGTACTCTTCCCACATTTGTTCGTCCCATGTGAAGCCGTTACCGTCTTCCCAGAAAAACCCTCCCGCATAACCGTTTGCTCTTAATATGTCCAATTTTTCAGCTATATCAGTTGGTTCAAGCTCTCCGGCAAGAACGTCTCTTCCCGCAATAAGGGCTAATTCTTCAGGAGTGAACCAGTAATCAAGCGGATTACCTTCAGTCTCCA
>JAOZSY010000239.1 GCA_029939445.1 Bacteroidales bacterium | reverse complement strand
CCGAATCGCTAATTTTATTATGCTTTACGCAGGCTGTAGATATGTATATCATTTAACTTTTCTTGCAGGAGTTCCAATATAAGTACCACTTTCGGTAATATCACTAACTACCACAGCACCTGCACCAATTATCACCTTATCGCAGATAGAAACCTTATCAATAATAACCGCTCCGGCACCTAGCATACAGCTATCGCCAATAGTTACTCTTCCACATACAATTGATCCAACAGAGATATGATTATTACTTCCAATTACAACCTCATGCTCAATTATAGCATTGGTATTTACTATATTATTATTACCAATTTTAGCTCCCGAATTGATATAAGTATTGGCAAAAATCTGATTTGATTCTCCCAAACTTACATTCTCTTCTATAAATGATTTATTATGGCAAATATTTTCTTTAATCAATACGCTTTCATACATTTCAGCAAATTTACCTCGCTTCTCATTATCACCTATTGCAAGAAAAATAGGGGTATTTGGCAAAATATCTTCAATCTTACCAACCACTTTTAATCCACAAATACGCTCATCAGCATCTTGCTCAAATGTATCATCAAATATCTCAATAAGATAATTTTTATAATTAGCTTTTAAAATATTGATGGCAGACCTAGTATGTCCTCCTGCTCCAATTATTGCAATTCTATTCATTGCTAATAATTTCGTTATTTTTATAATTCTTGCTGGCTTTTATTCCCAATAAATCTTTATAATATATTGGTGAAATACCTATACCGCCAGTTCTTTTGGCAATAATATTATCTTCTGTAAAGCAATCTCCTTTTTTAATATTGCCATTGGCAACAAGGCACTTTTGTAAAGAAGCCCTTGTTTTGGTTTCCGATAAATTCGGCTTTTTAATGGATGTTCCCATAAAAGCATCAACCTTTCGAACCAATTTTACAAAATCAACCAATTCTTCTGGCGAAAGTGAAGTTGTATGGTCTGGACCCTCTAAGGATTTGTCCAATGTAAAATGTTTTTCCACAACCTTTGCTCCCATGGGAATAGCAAAAGCCGCAGCACCAATACCAACAGTATGATCAGAATAACCAACCATAATATCGAAATGATTTTTGAAAGTATTTATCACTGCTAGATTAGCCTCCGAGTCCTTTATCGGATAGTTAGCAGTACATTGCAATACAACAACCTCTTTATGAAATTCGAATATTGTTTCCAAAGCCATTTGCACTTCCGACAAATAACTCATCCCTGTGGAAAGAAAGATTGGCTTATGTTTCTGTGCTACTTTTTTCAAGAAAGGAAGGTTTGTTGTATCCGTAGATGCAATTTTGTAGGCCGGTAAATCTAACTCATCAATCTCTTCTAGGCTATACTCATCAAAAGGTGTTGTAAGAAAAATGATGTCTTTTTCAACACAGTATTTTTTAAGCTCAAAATTCTGTTCTCTTGAAACTTCAAGTTTTTTAAGCATGTCAAATTGCGACTCTTTTGCATCAGTAGTCTTTTGCTGATAAGGAGCTTTTTCTACATTATTAAGAATAAGATCCTCCGCTCTAAAAGCTTGAAATTTAACAGCATCCACACCTGCATCTGCAGCACAGTCGATAAGTTTTTTGGCAACCGCCATATCACCACCATGATTTACTCCTGCCTCAGCAATAATAAATGTAGGTTGGTTTTCTCCTATTATTTTATCTCCTACTTTAATCATAATTTGTCAGATTTAAAGAATAATACGAAATGCTTTCTTTCTTCCGCTACTACATAGCTTCGCCACCTTAGTGACATTACTATTTTGTAATATACTAATAATTAGGTGTTTATATTTTGCTAAAATCTATCTAAAAATTCTAGCTTAATTTGCCATTCTCCCAGATAAGAAGATAGTCAGAATCCTTCTTATTAGAAAAATATGGTATTATTTCTTCTTTAGCAAAAAGCATATATCTAATCTTACGTTTTACCATTTTACCAGCTTTTTCTACCAAATTAAGAAGGTAACTTTTATTTATTTCATCACCCACAAACACAATGTCTATAAGTCCATTATCTATTCCTTTAGCAAAATCTCCAACCAAAAAAACTTGATATAAAGTTCCGATATTATCAACAACCTCGTCAATGATTTTATCAATGCCAATATGTTTTATCAATAAATTATGTATGTCTGGAAATAATGGGTGGCTAATATTTGCTTTAAAGTATTTCTTATTGCCCTTAAGCTCAGAATTCAACAATCCTGCAGACTCAAATTTATTCAATTCTTGCCTGATTCCATTGGTAGAACCCCCAAATTCGGATTCTAAATTCCTCAAATAAGACTCCGAATTAGAATTGAGAAAAAACTTCATCAATAGCTTAATCCTTGTCTTTGATGTAATTAAAGCTTCTAGCATAAAATATTATACGATTTTGAGCAACAAATGTACTCATTTTTATGTATTATTCGCAATATATTGAATTAGACTAGCAAATATAAAAGATTTTTGCAGTCAATTACACCTAATTTCACAATTTGATTAGCTTGTTTTTTAACAATGTGTTACTATATTGTAATTTGCTGATTACATTAACTTTACATAATGAGAAAAGCTAGAAATTCTGAATTTAAAATACATATTCCAATCAAATATTATTTCCATAAAAATAATCCTATCTTTTGGTAAATAATACTTATTTTAGCGATATCAATTTTACAAAACTTATAATTCTGTAACTTTGCAAATCATAGAATATCTTTTATACCGTATTATTATAAAAATTCATGGATCACGTAGAAGTATATAACAAAACTGAGGAAGAAGAGCAACGTCTGATAATTAATAAATATCGTCAGATAGTTCGTGTCGCTAAGGTAAGCGACCCAAAGAAAAAAGCTTTAATTCGAAAGGCTTTTAATTTTGCTGTTGATGCTCATAAGGATATGCGCCGCAAAAGTGGCGAGCCTTATATTATGCATCCTTTGGAAGTTGCATATATTACTACCAAAGACATTGGGCTTAAAACGACTTCCATAATAAGTGCCCTTTTACACGATGTGGTGGAAGACACAAGTTATACTATCAGCGATATAGAGGTAATGTTTGGCAAAAAAGTAGCCAATATTGTTGATGGACTTACCAAGATTTCTGGGATATTTATTCAAACAGAATCAATGCAAGCAGAAAATTTTAGAAAGATACTTCTAACATTGGCAGACGATGTTCGGGTTATTCTTATAAAACTTGCCGACAGATTACACAATATGCGCACTTTGGATAGCATGCCTCATCACAAACAGATGAAGATAACTTCTGAAACCAGCATACTCTATGCTCCTTTAGCTCATCAATTAGGTTTATTTACTGTAAAAAGTGAATTGGAAGATTTGGTGCTAAAATATCAGAATCCGGAGGCATACAAAATGATAAATGCCCGACTTAATGAAACTCATACCCAAAGAATAAAATTTATAACCAGTTTTATAAAACCTATAAAAAAACGCCTTGACGAAGAATCTGTTGAGTATAAAATAAAATATCGTGATAAGTCCCTTAGTTCTATTTGGAATAAGATGCAAACTAAGAAGATTAATTTTGACGATATCTATGATTTATTTGCGGTACGTATTGTTTTGAAAAGTGAACTCAACCGTGAAAAATTTGATTGCTGGAAAACTTACTCTGTGGTTACTGAGAGTTATATTCCAAAACATGATAGATTTAGAGATTGGATTTCCATACCTAAGGCTAATGGTTATGAGGCATTACATACAACTGTAATGAGTGATAAGGGTCGCTGGGTTGAAGTGCAAATCAGAACCGAAAGAATGGATGACATTGCTGAGCGAGGTTATGCTGCACATTGGAAATACAAAGGACAAGCCAAAACAGATGTAGGTTTAGATGATTGGTTAACACGAATCAGAGAACTTCTACAAAGTGAAGATTCTGATGCTTTAGATTTCCTTGATCAGTC
>JAOZSY010000054.1 GCA_029939445.1 Bacteroidales bacterium | reverse complement strand
CAGATATTGAGAAAGAAAACTCGAAGCTTTCTCATAAAAATGATACTATATTAAAATCAAAAGAGAATAAAATAGAGATAAAGCAAGATATAAAAGAAGAAGATATTCCTTATTATAATACAAGCCAGCAAAAAGAAATACCAAAAGAAGTAGATAAGATAGTTTTCTTCTATAAAGATGGTAGTTTTAAGGAGTATAAGAATAAACCTTAGTTAAGCTTTTAGCATTGTTTTAAGGTAGTCTGCAGTATATCCTATCCCTTTCTTTATAAACTGTTTGGGATTACCTTGATTTATTATCATTCCACCACCAGCACCGCCTTCAGGGCCCATATCTATTATATAATCTGCCACTTTTATTACATCCAAATTGTGTTCGATAATAATAATGGTATTTCCTTTGTCGGCAAGGCGATATAGTACCTTTAATAATACATTTACATCCTCAAAATGAAGCCCTGTAGTAGGTTCATCAAGAATATAAAGTGTTTTGCCAGTATCTTTCTTAGATAGTTCGGTAGCAAGTTTTACCCTTTGTGCTTCACCACCTGATATTGTTGTAGATGCTTGTCCAAGAGTAATATATCCCAAGCCAACTTCTTGCAAAGTTTTGATTTTTCGAAGAATATGAGGATGGTTTTCAAAGAAATCAACTGCCTGATTTATTGTCATCTGCAGTACGTCATTAATTGATTTGCCCTTAAAGCGCACTTCCAATGTTTCTCTATTATATCTTTTGCCATAGCATTCGTCGCAATTGACATAAACATCAGGAAGAAAATTCATTTCAATAAGCTTAACACCAGCGCCACCACAGGTTTCGCAGCGACCTCCTTTTACATTAAATGAAAAACGACCTGGCTTATAACCTCTTATTTTTGCCTCTGGAATAACAGCAAATAGATTTCGTATATCGCTAAAAACTCCAGTATAAGTTGCTGGATTAGAGCGTGGTGTTCTACCAATAGGCGATTGATTAATTTCTATTACCTTATCAATATTATCTATTCCTTTAATACTTTTATAAGGTAAAGCTTGCTTTTCGCTTCTGAAAAAATAATTGCTAAGAATAGGGTATAATGTTCCGTTTATTAGGCTAGACTTACCACTTCCGCTTACTCCGGTAATACATATAAATTTGCCCAATGGTATTTTAAGGTTTACATCCTTAAGATTGTGACCCGATGCGCCTTTAAGTTCAATGGATTTGCCATTGCCCTTGCGAATCTCTTTGGGAATTTCTATCTTTTTTAAACCGTTTAAGTATTTAGCGGTGAGTGAATTTGATTTAAGAATGCTATCAAGATTTCCATTAGCAACTATTTCGCCACCATGGCGACCAGCCTCAGGGCCTATATCTACTATATGATCAGCAGCACGAATCATCTCTTCGTCGTGCTCCACCACTATCACTGAATTGCCCATATCACGAAGCTCTTTTAGCGACTCTATTAATCGTAAATTATCGCGTTGATGCAATCCAATACTTGGTTCATCGAGTATATACAAAACTCCCACAAGCTGCGATCCTATTTGTGTTGCTAATCTAATTCTTTGCGACTCGCCACCCGATAAACTCTTTGATGGACGATTAAGATTTAAGTAATCGATACCAATATCCAATAGAAAACTCAATCGTGTTTTTATTTCTCTAATTATTTCATGAGCAATAACTTGCTTTCTTTCATCAATTTTAGATTCTATACCATTTATCCACTCGTTGAGCTGTATTAAATCCATTTCGGCTAAGTCGCTGATGGTCTTTTTATCTATCTTGAAATTAAGGGATTCTTGCTTTAGCCTTGCGCCTTTGCATTCGCTACAAACCACTTCATTGGTAAATTTACCAACCCATTTCTTAGTACTATTGCTAGTATTTTCTTCTTTCTGTTTTTTTACAAAGTTTATAATTCCCTCAAAATTAATCTTATAAGTATTTGTAACACCTAAGTAATTATTTTTTACTTCTACAGTATCCTTACTACCATATAGTATGGCATCAATTCCTTCTTTTGGAATATCTTTAATTATTGTATCAAGGTCAAAATTATATTTTTTGCCAATGGCTTCTATTTGCTGAAAAATCCATGCTTTTTTATACTTTCCTATGGGCTCAATTCCCCCATTTGCGATGCTTAATTTATTGTTAGGAATAATCTTATTAATATCAATTTCATTAAGAAAACCAATTCCATTGCAATTAGGACAAGCGCCATATGGTGAGTTAAAGCTGAAATTATTTGGTTCAGGCTGTTGATACGCTATTCCGGTATCAATACACATTAAATTTCTGCTGTAATGCCGAACTTCATTAGTATCGTAGTCCATAACCAGTAGCATGCCTTTGCCGGCAGTCATTGTTTGCTCTATCGATTTTGAAAGCCTATTATTTATACCATCGCTTATTTTTATTCTATCTACAACAAGTTCAATATCATGGGTTTTATATCTATCAAGCTTCATTCCAAACTCAATTTCTTTTAATTCACCATCAACTCTAACTCTGCTATAACCTTGCTTACGCTGTTGTTCAAAGAGCTCTCGGTAATGCCCTTTTCTACCTTTTACCAAAGGCGCAAGAAGCAATAACTTTTTATCTTTAAAATCGCTTGTTATTCTTTCAATAATCTGCTTATCGGTGTATTGCACCATTTTCTTACCAGTATTATAAGAATAAGCATCAGCTACACGGGCATATAGCAGTCGTAGAAAATCATATACTTCGGTAACAGTACCAACAGTTGAACGTGGATTTTTATTGGTAGTTTTTTGCTCTATTGAAATTACGGGACTAAGACCAGTTATTTTATCAACATCGGGGCGTTCCATATTTCCAATAAACTGACGAGCATAGGCCGAAAAGGTTTCCATATATCGTCTTTGTCCTTCGGCATATATAGTATCGAATGCTAAGCTAGACTTACCACTACCACTTAGCCCAGTAATAACTACAAGCTTTTCGCGGGGAATACTTATGTTTATATCCTTAAGATTATGCACTCTAGCACCTTCTACTACTAATAAATCGTCATTTGCCATTAGTTATCCTATTTTTCCTCGCCAAAAATTCCCAATACATCCTTTAGTTTACGCTTTAGAGCTTCGTAATTACTCATGTTCTCTAATGGTAATGCAATTTCATATTTAATTCCCTTTTCATTTGATAGTTTTGAATTTCGCAGCCAAGGGTTTAGTTCCTTAAGCATTCCATAGGAAATATTATTTTGTTTTGCAAAATTACCCCATGAAGTAATGGCGGAGTCTACTTTAACAGTATAGGTCTCCATAGCAGGGTATAAATCTATTTCACGAAGCTGATAACCATATTTTGATGGCTGATTAAAAATAGCTTTTATAGCCAGAATACGATATACATATCTACCAGTTTCTGAATTTAGGGATAAGCCATAATAGCTATCAACATTTTGAGATGTCAGTTGTTTTTTTATACCACTAATTCCTCTATTATATGCTGCAGCTACTAGAGTCCAGTTGCCAAATATATCATGGGCATCATTTAAATAATCACAGGCTGCTTGAGTAGCTTTTTCTACATTATATCGTTCGTCAACTTGCTTATTTACCGTAAGATTATACTCTTTAGCCGTGCTTGGCATAAATTGCCAAAAACCCCTTGCACCAGCAGGTGAAACAACATTTTCTAAGCCGCTTTCTATAATAGCAAGATATTTAAAATCATTGGGAATATTATTTTTGGCAAGTATAGGCTCAATAATTGGGAGCCATCTATTGGCACGCTTAAATACTAATAAGGAATTAGAATGCCAATAAGTATTTTTAAGAATCTCTTTCTGAAGCTTTTCGTTTACATAATAGATATTCAAAGGAGCTTTTTCGCCTGCAAAATCAATATCTGTGGGCATAGGTGGATTATAAATTTTATAATTAGATTTATAATTCTCATAATAACTCTGCTTAGGCTTTTCATCAGTACTACTCGAGAAAGTAAAAGTAATTATTGCCAAAAAAACCAATGCAATACTAATTATATAAATCGCTATATTTCTCATGTTTGTTATCTGCTTATTATCAAAATGTTATGAAGAAAAAATATATACAGTAATATTTTTTCAATTGATGCAAAGTAAGTAAAAATATAGAGATATCTTAAGTTCATTTTGTTAATAGTTGTTTTAATTTTTATAGTATTATAAATAATATAGGTGTAAAATGAATTTTGGATTTTTATTCTTCATATATTTGCATAATAACATATGACACATAAAAATAGCTGATTTTGCAATTTATAGAGAATATAAAAAGATTTTTAAGAAAAGGTAAAGCTAAGAGATTGACAGGAAGTAATAAGCGTATTTTGTTACTTAAAGAGCTTAGTGACGTAAAAACCATTGGAGTTGTATTTGATGCGAGTTCTGAGGAGCTTTACAGACGTTCGGCTCATTTGGTAAGACATTTTTCTGCAATGCATAAGATAGTTAGGTCTATATCCATAGTTAAATCGGATATGCTTCCTCCCTATGTTGATAGCACCTTATCTTTTAATTATGTACTTAATAAAGAGATTAGTTGGGTAGGTATTCCTAGGAATAAATATGTAGATAATTTTGTAAAACAAGAATTTGATTTATTAATAAATTTGGATTTTAAGGGCAATAGTAGCCTTAATTTTATTGTTAATACATCCTTAGCACACCTCAAAGTTGGTATGAATACAGGTAATAGTGAAGTTGAATTAGATTTTATGCTTGAGGGAATAAAGGAGAACGACCTTAGTATATTTATGAGAGAATTGCTAAAATATCTTGAACTTATTAAGACAAAATAATATGAATAATATCTTTAAAGGAACTGGAGTTGCGTTGGTTACTCCTTTTAATAATAATGGTGGAATAGATTTTATTGCTTTGGATAGGCTAGTAAAAAAGATGCTAAATGGAAATGTGGATTTTTTATTAGCATTGGGAACCACAGCAGAAACTGTTACGATGAATTCTGAAGAAAAAGCTGCTGTTGTTGCTCAAATTGTAGAAAGTAATAATGGGAAACTACCTATTCTTTTGGGAATGGCTGGTAATTGCACTGCTCAGCTTAAAAAAGATATTAAGGCAATGGATACAGAAGGAATTGATGGGCTATTGTCTGTTGCTCCTTATTATAATAAACCAAACCAAAGAGGAATATATCAACACTTTAAGGAAGTTGCAAATGCAACGGATTTACCAATTATACTTTATAATGTTCCTGGTCGTACTGCTAGTAATATACTTCCCGAAACTGCTATAAAGCTTGCTGAAGATTTTGAGAATATTGTTGCCATAAAGGAAGCTAGTGGGAGTATGGACCAAGTAATGGAAATTGTAAAAACTGCACCCAAGGGGTTTAAAATATTTAGTGGAGAGGATGCCCTTACTATGCCTATGATGGCTGTTGGAGTTCATGGTGTTATTTCGGTAATTGCCAATGCATATCCTGCCGCCATGAGCGAAATGGTTAATATTATGCTCGATAATGGTGATATTAAACGAGCAAAACAGCTTCATTATGATATGCTTGATTTAATAAATACAATTTTTGCAGACGGAAATCCTGCAGGAATAAAATCACTTTTGGAGTATCAAAAAGAAATGGCAAATAATCTTCGCTTACCTATGGTTAAAGTGAATAGAGCGGTTAGTAATGATCTGAAGAGGCTTGCGGGCTTATGTAAATTGAATTAGACTATTATTTATTTTTATTAAGCCACTTATTATGCGCAGGTATCTTGTCTTCTTAGTAATGTTATTTTTAGTTTTAAATATTAGTGCGCAAGAAAGTGTTAATAATCAGCTCGATAGTAGAGGAGAGGTTTATATAAGTATTTTGCAGAAAGAGGCTATAAAGAATCAAGAAAAACTTAGCCTATTAAGCTTTGATAAGAATACAAATGACCGAGTATTTTTTTATGCCAATAGAAAAGCCTTTTCATCAATTATTGATAATTCCATAAACTATAAATTAGAATCGATTCCCTCATTATTGACTCAAGTGAAAATGCTTGACAATGCAAAACAGTTTTCGGGAGTTTGGAATGCCTATCCTACTTATGATCAGTATGATAGTATAATGCATAAATTTGCAAGTGACTATCCTAATATGTGCAAATTTCATAATTTGGGAACCCTAGCAAGCGGAAGAAAAATACTTGCGTTACAATTAGGTGATAGTGTAAATGTAAATCAAAATGAGCCGAGTTTTCTTTATACATCAACCATGCATGGCGACGAAACTGTTGGCTATGTTATCTCGTTGCGATTGATTGAGTATTTGCTTGAAAATTATAATACAAACAATCAGGTTAAGTACATAATGGATAATGTTGATATATGGATTAATCCATTGGGAAACCCTGATGGTACATACCACACAGGAAATAGCTCAGTAAATGGAGCAACAAGATATAATATTAATAATGTGGATTTAAATCGTAATTATCCTGACCCAGAGGACGGTCCTCATCCTGATGGGAATACTTATCAAGCAGAAACGCAAATTTTTATGGACTTAGCCGATAGTATAAACTTCACTATGTCGGCAAATATGCACTCGGGAGCAGAAGTAGTAAATTATCCTTGGGATACTTGGTCGCAACTTCCTGCTGATAATAATTGGTGGGTTTATGTTTCCAAAATGTTTGCCGATACGGCTCAAGCTAACTCGCCAAGTGGTTATATGACAAAATTTGGTACTGGTTATACCAATGGTTATCAATGGTATTCTATTTGGGGAGGAAGGCAAGACTATATGAACTATTTTAAGCATTGTAGGGAGTTTGTTGTTGAGCTCTCTAATGTAAAGTTATTGGCAGAAAGCCAACTGCAGGCACATTGGAATTACTTACATCCTTCATTATTGAATTATATGGAGGAAGTAACATATGGTATTAAAGGCAAGGTTACCGATTCCATAACAGGATTTGCAGTAAAAGCAAAGGTGGAAATATTAAATCACGATTTTGATAGTTCGTCTGTGTATAGCAATGATTCGGGCTTTTATTATAGACCAATATTCACAGGAATATATGATATTAAATATTCTGCAATAGGTTATAAAAGCAAAGTGTTTGAACTTATTACTGTTGCTAATTCTATTTATTCAGTTATTGATATTGAATTAGCTCCTGAAACTCAATCATTAAATAGCATAGAACTAAACAATAAAATAGAGATTTTTCCTAATCCTGCAAAAGATATATTATCCATTAGTTCGGAAATAAAAATGGGCAGTGTAGAAATATATAATACAATAGGAGCTTTATTATACTCACAAATTATTAGTGATCAGTATAAGGTTAATTTAGATGTTTCTAGCTATAAATCAGGAGTATATATTGTCAAAATTGACCTTAAAGCTGGCATTATTTATAAAAAGATAATCATTCAATAAATTGAAAGAAGAGAGAAATAAACTAATAAGGGCTACCTATATTCCACTTATAATGCTATTTATAATGTTTGTAGTAATGTGGGTTCAATGGTATTTTGGATTTAGATTATACTATTTGGGAGTTCATCCTTTGCAAGCTGATGGTTTTATTGGAATTATTACTTCAGTATTTGTCCATGGCGATTGGGGGCACCTAATGGGCAATTCTTTGCCATTCTTTCTTTTTACAACAGCATTATTCTATTATTACCCACAAGTATCTAAAAGAGTATTTTTTGGAATGTGGATAACTTCAGGGCTTTATTTATGGTTGTTTGCAAGGGGAGAGTCGTGGCATATAGGAGCAAGTGGGTTGGTCTATGCTCTAGCATTATTTCATTTGGTAAGTGCAGCATTGCAGCGCGAAATTAGATTAGTATCTTTTTCAATGCTAATAATCTTTCTTTATGGCAGTATGATTTGGGGATTCTTTCCCGAGTTTTTTCCTGAGGAAAGAATATCGTGGCAGGCGCACCTTACTGGAGCTATAGTAGGAGCGGTATTTGCTTTTTTCTTTAATCATTATGCTCCCAAAGGAAAGCAATATTTTGAGGATGAAGACGACGATGAAATTGATCCTGATAATCCACCGTATTGGATGAAGGAATAGGAAATTCGTCAGACTGAGTGATTTTCGAATGCAATGAGAAAATTTTACCGAAGGCTAGGAATAGAGAATTACCACATACCACATACCACATTCAACGATGAATCGCGAGATAAGAATTACAAAAGACGGAAGCACAACACTGTATGTACCAGCACTTGGGGAGCATTATAACTCACATTTTGGTGCCGTGCAGGAGTCTAAACATATATTTATAGAATCGGCTCTTAAGCAGATTGGTAAACGCGAGATAAATGTGCTTGAATTCGGGCTAGGAACTGCCCTAAATGCTTTGCATACCTATGAATATTCTTTAGAGAGTGAAAAAAGAGTAAATTATTGCGGAATAGAGAAGTACCCATTGACAAAGGCTGAGTATGAGAAACTTAATTACTCAAACTCAGATATTTTGCATAAGATGCATACCATTGAATGGAATAAAGAAATAGAGATAAGTCCATTTTTCTTTATCCAAAAACTAGAGCTAGATTTTAATGAAGTAGAATTAGAAGATAATAAGTATGATGTAGTATATTTTGATGCTTTTGCCCCAGATGTACAGCCACATTTATGGACATTAGATTTATTTAAAAAAATATATAAATCCATGCAAAAAGGAGGAGTACTAACAACTTATACTGTTAAAGGAGTAGTGCGTAGAATCATGAAAGAAGCAGGATTTGAAGTAGAAAAAATAGCAGGACCTCCGGGAAAAAGAGAAATTAGTAGAGCTTGGAAACGCTAGCATTACTGTAATATATGCAATAACTAACTGTATAAAAGTTTGCAGTATATTATTTTTTATCAATAAAGCTAATTACAGTTTTAATAAATTCCAATGGTTTATCTGCTTGCACCCAATGACTTGCACCTTCAATTGTCTTAATCTCACTGTTTGGAAAATGCTCTTTAATCATAGCAATATCAGAATCCAGTATATAGTTAGAATTACCTCCACGAATAAATAAGGTCTCTTTTTCAAAAACCTGATCAGTAGCAATTGCTTCTGATTCTTTATCAAATAGCTTGATTAATGGCTTAAAATACACCTTCCATTGAAAACTATCAGATGTTTTAAGGATATTTTTAAGAACTATTCTTCTTAACTTTTCATGCTTAATATTATTAAATAAATAATCCTTAATTTGCTCCAAAGATTTCATTTCATCAATGGGGAAGCTCTTCATTATATTAATGATTGCAATATGCTCAGGTTTTTTACGAACCGAGCGTAAACTTATATCAACTACAATAAGCCTACTGATTAGCTTGGGATATAATAATGCAAAACGCATAGCAATTCGTCCGCCTAGTGAGTGACCTAATAGAATAGGGGACTTGCTATTATTTTCATTAATAACATTTAATAAATCAGCGACCAAATCATCTAGTTCAAAGCTATCATTATGAAAACTCTGTCCATGATTTCGCAAATCAGGAATGATAATGCGATGATATTTACTAAACTGTCTAGCGAATCCTACCCAATTGTCAGAAATTCCAAACAAACCATGTAGGATGATAATATCTTCTTTTATTTCTTCGGGTTTGCATTTTGCTTCGTATATTCTTGAATATAGCTTCATATTATGCTTAAAAACTAATTATCATTGTTTAGCTTTTGCTTAAGAGCCTCGAAGAGTACTACGCCTGTTGCTACAGATACATTTAGTGAAGCAGTTTTGCCAACCATGGTTATTTTAGCAAAGCTATCGCAAAGCTTAATGTATTCATCAGAAATACCATCATCTTCAGCACCCATAATTATTGCAGTAGGCAGATTATAGTCATTATTACTATAATCATTATCGGTTTTTTCGCTTACTCCAATAATTTGCAAACCACTTTGTTTCAAAAATCCAATATCCTCTTTAAGGTTGAAACTACGTGCAATAGGTACTCTAAGAATAGCGCCTGCCGACGATTTTACCGCTTCGGCATTAATTTTAGCAGAGTTTTGTGCGGGCACTAATATGGCATGAACGCCAGTGCACTCTGCAGTTCGGGCTATTGCTCCAATATTTCTGATATCGGTTATGCGATCCAAAATAAGGATAAAAGGAGTTTCGCCTTTATCATAAATCATTGGTAATACATTATCAATCGGCTGATATTCAACCATAGACATATAGGCAATTATTCCTTGGTGATTTTTACGAGTTACTCTATTTAATTTTTCGATTGGTACAAATTGTACATATACATCGTGATGTTTTGCTGTTGCTATAATATCTTTAATAGAATCGCTAAATAAACCTTTCTGTACAAGAAGTTTATCAACTTCTTTCCCTGCGCTAAATGCTTCTTCTATTGGACGTATTCCAAAAATAAAACTATCCTTAATTCTTTCCATAATAATTTCTTTCTAAAAATTCAATATTGAATTTGATTGCAAAAATACGAATGATTCTTATGGGTATGAATATATTTTTTTCATTATTTTATAACCATAATAGGTTATTATGTTAAAATTATAGTTTTATTATATAATATATGTACATTTGTAGTTATATTAAAATTGACTAAAAAAATCATTGATTTAATAAAAAATGTTGGATTTTACATATTATAGTTATCCTGATCTTGTACTATTATTTATACTAGTATTAGCATGGTCAATACTTGTGGTTACTATAAATAAGAGGTATAAAAAAGTAAAAAAAGAGATTAAGAATTCAGGTGATTCACGATATATGGAACTGGTAGATTTATTGCCTCAAACAGTAATAGAATTTGATAATAAAGGGCAATTTGAATTTATAAATAAGCATGGTCAAGATTTATTGGGCTTTTCAAATTTTGAGATTAAAAAGGAAACAATTCATAATATTATTCATCCAAGTGATAGACATAAGTTTTATCAGGAATATTTATATCTTCTTGAGGGTGGGCAAAATAGAGGTCAAGAATATCGTGTAATAACAAAGTATAAAAAGGTGTTATATATGGTGTTTTATCTTAAAAAAGTACACCTATTAGAAAAAGACGAGCCTGGTCTTAGAGGTATTATGATTGATATTTCTAAAAGAATAAAACTGGAGCGTAAAGTTCTGAATTCTGTTATGGAAACTGAAGATAAAGAACGACGAAGATTTTCTGAAGATTTGCATGATGGCTTAGGTCCATTATTATCTACAGTAAAATTATATATAAATCAAATGACAACTGATAAGTGTGATAATGCTGAAGGGGTTGAGATGCTAGCCTTTGCAAATGATTTATTGGATGAAGCTATTGTTACTACGCGAAATATTGCAAATAATATATTACCTGGTTCCATTGTAGATAATGGACTTATTGCTGCTATTCAAGCATTCATTATTCATATAAAAAATGCTGGAAATATAAATATAGAATTTAATGATAATATTACGCAGAGATTTGAAAACAATATTGAGATTAATATATATAGAATTATTATTGAGTTAATAAATAATTCATTGAAATATGCTGAGGCAGATAAAATTGAGGTTGATCTTAGTTTAAATAATAATATATTATCTTTACAATATAAAGATGATGGCATAGGATTCAATATTGATAATGTAAAAAAAGGACTTGGACATAAAAACATAAAAAATAGATCTATTTCTATTAATGGAGAGTATGAATATACTAGTGAAATTAATAGAGGTATGATATTTAATTTGAAAGTAGAGATTAATTAGAATGACAAACATAAGATAGTAGTTTATATTTATTAGAAAGTATGGAAGATAGTATTAAGGTATTGGTTGTAGATGATCATGAACTATTCAGAAAGGGCGTGACCATGGTACTTAGGAAAATGAATAATGTAGAAGTTATTGGTGAGGCTGAAAATGGAAAAGAATTTTTAGCTATGCTTAATTCTCATAAACCGGATGTGGTATTTATTGATATTAAAATGCCTATAATGAATGGTATAGAAGCTACAGAAATAGCAACTAATCGTTTTCCAGGTATAAAAATAATTGCCTTATCGATGTTTGGAGAAGAGGAATACCTTCATAAAATAATAAATGCAGGAGCAAAAGGGTTTTTATTAAAGAATAGTAGTATTAGCGAAATAGAACGAGCTGTAAACCTTGTTTATAATGGTAAAAATTGCTATTCTGATGATTTGTTGGGCTATTTTACTAGTAAATTTATTAATAAGAAATCGAAACAGGATGATTTTATAAGGCTTACTAATAGAGAATTGGAAGTTCTTGAGTTAGTAGCCAAAGGTTTGTCTAATGCAGAGATTGCTGATGCTTTATTTATTTCGAAAAGAACAGTTGATGGCCATAAAGCTAATCTAATAAGTAAAACAGGTTCTAAAAATGTTGTGGATTTATTAATTTATTCTATTAAAGAAGGGCTTGTATCGATATAATTATTGCTATTAATACCATTATTTAATAGTTGTTGGTATAATAGTAAAATAGATAATTTATTGAGTAAATATATTATAGCATTTTGGGAAATTGTTAGATATATAATCAAATACAGAGAGAAATGCCTTGTAATAAGAATTAGTATTACAAGATTTTTATATAAAATCAACATAGATGTTTATACAAACTTATATGTTAACTAACTATTTTGTAAATATAGGTATTATACGTATATAAATTAGGCGTTTGTCTCTAATTGTTATATATGTGTAGTGCTATTTTTGAATTATTAGTAATAATGAATTGATACACTATAAATTGACGTTATGAAAAAATATTACTTGATTAAATTTAGCCTTCTAATTATTTTTGTAATTAGTACAAATATTGTTTATAGTACTAACATAAGTGTTGGTAATACTATTAATAGTAGCATTACATGGAGTGCAGATACAGTAAAAATAACTAGTGATATATATATTCCGAGTGGAGTTACACTTACGGTAGCTGAAGGTACTTATGTGCAAGCACAAGGGCATTTTAAAATTGATGTATCTGGTCAGATAATAGCTATTGGTAGTTCAAATGATAGAATTGTATTCACAGCCATATCGCAATCTATAGGTTGGAAAGGTATTAGATTTAATAGTACACCTCAAACTAATGGTGAATCCAAGTTTGAATATTGTACTTTCTCATACGGTAAATCCACAATAGGATCATTAAATGATAAAATGGGTGGTGCTTTTTTTGCTTATAATTATTCAAATATAATTATTAAAAACTCAATATTTATTAATAATTATGCTCAATATGGTGGTGCAATTGGTTTAAGATCGGGTTCAAATATTAAAATTTATAATTGCTTGATAGCAAATAACTCTTCTTCAAGTTTAGGGGGTGGTTTATTTATTTATAGTGGTTGTAACCCTTCTTTAAAAAACCTAACAATTGTAAATAATACATCGAGCAAAGGTGGAGGAATATATACCACCA
>JAOZSY010000053.1:4955-13437 GCA_029939445.1 Bacteroidales bacterium | reverse complement strand
AACCAAATATTAGAATTCCGAAGCCACCAATGGTTAACAATACAAATAAAATAGAAGGACTTATAGCAGATACTTTACATAAACTACCTATGCAAAACGGAGAGAGCAATCCTTTGCAACTAAGCGATCAAGGTTTTTATCATTTCTATAATAATGATGAAGAAACTGCAGGTTATACATTATATAGGTTTACCAATGACTATCCTTATATTACAACTCCTATGCAAATGATAATGCCACTAAGGTATATTTCGAGCAGTAAAGAGTTTAAGACGCTTTATAATTCAAAAAATAAGAAAAAAGCTGTAGAAGACTTTTGGATAAACATATCTGGAGATGAAAAAAGAGCTAAGAATATGATAAAGCTTTATTATAATCGTGTTCAGAATTCTAATATAAGTTTTGCTGCCGACCGTGAAGGCTGGATGACTGATAGAGGAATGATATTCATTATCTACGGTCCTGCAGACGTTGTTTATAGAAATGGCAATATGGAAACATGGAAATATGGCAATTATAAGAATGACAATGCTTTAGTTTTTAATTTCTATAAGGTTGATAATCCATTTACTGATAATTTGTACATAATGCAACGTAGCGAAGAGTATAAACCATCATGGAATAAAGCCATTGAGGTTTGGCGAAGGTAGAATACTATGTACAAAATAGTTATTGAATTATAGGTTTCTTAATAAGAATCATCCATTATTACATATCAATTGATATTAATCATATGATATAGTATGTTAAATAATGAGAATATTTTAAGAAATATTGACTATAGATAGAAAAAATCATTATCTTTGCCTTCTATTATTTAAAAACTGATAATAGTAATTCATATTAATATATCCATTAAGATTATACAAACAAATAAGATAGCTTAATTCTAGCTTATCTATTTCCATAAAATATATCAAACAAAAATTATACAATTTAATGTACGAATTAGAAACACTCAAAGTAACAAAGCTTCCTGAGCTTCGTGAAATTGCTGCTGAATTAGAAGTAAAGCGTATTACAAATGTGCGCAAAGAAGAGCTAATACTAGCCATACTTGATCAGCAAGCTGCAAATCCCAGTGCGGCAACTGTAGAAGCAGAAGAAAAAGAAACTAGTCAGAAAAGAAGACGTAGAAGAGTTGCTCCGGCACCACAGTTTTCTTCTGAAGATAGTAAGAACAAAGACTTATTTTCTAAGTCAAAAGAAAAAACAACTCCTCCTCCTACTCCAAGCGATAAGCCAAAAGAAGAAAGAAAACCTCTAAGGGAAAATAAAGCTGCAGAACAAAGTAGTAATATTGAAAAAGAGAATAAAACAGAGGATGTTGAAAAACCTAGCCAACCTATAAGTAGAGATACTAATACTACTAGTGAAAGAAAAGAACGTTCTCAGACTGTAAATACTCAAGAGAAAAAATACACTCCACGTCCTCGTCCTGAAAATAGAGACAACAGTCGTACCGACAGAGCTAAACCAGCTCCACGTAACGACAGAAGTTCTCGTCCAGAGCGAGCTGAAAGAGCTGAGCGTCCAAATCCAAGACCTGAAAAATCAAATAATATTCAAGAGAAAAAACCTAATCCAAAAATAGCTACTTACCTTAGTGAATACGAAGGTGTTAGCTCTAGCCATGGTGTATTAGAAATGATGCCTGATGGTTATGGATTTTTAAGATCTTCAGATTATAATTACTTAAATTCTCCAGATGATATTTATGTATCACAATCACAGATCAAACTTTTTGGTCTTAAAACTGGTGATACAGTAAAAGGTACTATTCGTCCTCCAAAAGAAGATGAAAAATATTTTCCACTGATTAAGGTTGACAAGATTAATGGTAAAAATCCTGAAGATGTTCGCGATAGAATTCCTTTTGATTTCTTAACTCCACTTTTCCCAGAAGAAAAATTTAACCTTACAGGGCATAAAGATGAAAGTATATCTACTCGATTAATAGACATCTTCGCTCCTATTGGAAAAGGTCAACGTGGACTTATTGTAGCGCAACCTAAAACCGGTAAAACTGTTTTACTTAAAGAGATTGCAAATGCTATTGCAGCAAATCACCCTGAAGCATTCCTTATAATATTGCTTATTGACGAACGTCCTGAGGAGGTTACTGATATGCAGCGTAGTGTAAATGCAGAAGTTATCGCTTCTACCTTTGACCAACCTGCTGAAAAGCACGTAAAAATAGCAAACCTAGTTTTGGAAAAAGCTAAACGTATGACAGAGAGTGGACATGATGTAGTTATATTACTTGACTCTATAACTCGTCTTGCTCGTGCTTATAATACAGTATCTCCTTCATCAGGAAAAGTTCTTTCTGGTGGTGTGGAAGCTACTGCACTTCAAAAGCCTAAAAGATTCTTTGGTGCTGCACGTCAGATTGAGCATGGTGGCTCACTTACGATTATTGCTACTGCTCTTACCGAAACTGGTTCTAAAATGGATGAGGTTATCTTTGAAGAATTTAAAGGTACTGGTAATATGGAATTACAATTGGATCGTAAATTATCTAATAAGAGAATATACCCTGCTATTGATATTGTGAATTCATCAACACGTCGTGATGATTTACTTCTTAGCAAAGAAAATATTCAGCGTTTATGGATTCTTAGAAATCACCTTGCTGATATGACTCCTGTTGAATCAATGGAGTTCTTGAGAGATAAGATAAAATATACAAAAGATAATGAAGAATTTCTTAACACAATGAATGGTTAAGATACTATAAAACTATAATATATACGCGAAAGCCATTAAGTTATTTTTCTTAATGGCTTTTTTTATTGCTCAAATATTTGACCCAATATTAATCTATAAAATCTAGATTCGTACTAAATTTTATCTCTTCAATTCTACAAATTGCTAGTATTCCAGGTGATGTACCAGTGATAAAACAATGGTCGTAATCTGATAGCTCATCAACTTTTATACATTTATAGATTAACTGCAGCTTTTTGGCATTTAATAGTTCAATAACTTTCTGCCTTGTAACACCTGGCAATATTTTATCTTTTGAAGCTGTATAAAAAACATCTCCTTTTATAAAAAATACATTAGATCTACTACCTTCAGTAATTTCATCTTTATTATTTACTAATAGTGTTTCATAAATTTCATTGTCATCAATTAATTTATTAGCACTACCTCTCACATCCCAATTGGCTACTTTTGCATTAGGTTCTGGCCTTTCTGCATATTGCAGCTTTAAGCTCACTCCTTCTTTGTATTGCTTGCCTGTTGGATATCTATGAGGTATAAAAAATAAATATATTGATTGCAAACTACTCTTAAAATCAATAACTATTTTTAGATTTCCCAAAGTTAGTTTATTTGCTATCGCTAGTTTGATTGCATTATTCTCGATTTTACTAATATCTATTTTTTGTTTACCTATTAGCCTTAATGAATTCTGTAATCGCTGCAAATGCTCCTTAAAATAAAGGTATTCGCCTTTATCATATTTTAAAACCTCGTAAACTAATCCAGATGAGCGCACTATCTCCTTAGGAAATCCATCAATGGGCATTAACTTACCATTAAGAGAATAGTATTCTATATTGTTTATGTATTTCATTTAATTGGTATAATAATTTAAACTAGAAATCATAGGCCTCTAGCAGCTCATCTGTTATTTCCAAATTATGATATACTTCTTGCACATCATCGTCATCTTCGAGCACATCTATTAGCTTAATTACCAATTTTGCATCATCCACACTAAGTTGCTCAGTATTCAAAGGAATACGCTGTAATTTTGCACTTTCAACATCTATACCTAGTTCATCAAGTTTCTTATTCATTAAGCCAAAATCCTCCATTGCGGTTGTAATGCTAATAATATCTTCATCCAGAATTATTTCCTCAGCACCAGCATCTATAATTTCTAGTTCTAGCTCTTCGATATCCAAATTGCCTTTGGTAAAGCTAAAAACACCTTTTCTATCAAATATAAAGTTCAAACTACCATTCTTACCCAAAGATCCATTATACTTCGTAAAAGCAGCTCTAACACTTGATACTGTTCTTTGTAGGTTGTCTGTTAAGCATTCAACAAAAATACCGATGCCATTTATTGCATATCCTTCATAGTTTACTTCATCAAAATTTGCTGCATCCTTATCATCAGCCTTTTTAATGGCTCTTGCAATATTATCTTTAGGCATATTTACACCTTTGGCATTTGCAATAGCAACACGTAAGCGAGGGTTTGCTTCCTCATCACCACCACCTTCTTTAACTGCTACCGATATTTCTTTAATTAATTTAGAAAATATTTTGGAGCGCTTTGCATCAGCTGCACCCTTTTTCCTTTTTATTGTTGACCATTTACTATGTCCTGACATATCTATAATATTGTTATTTAATTCAATACAAATATATAAATAAATTGTTATATACTCATTATTCATAAGTTATAAATTGCATTATTTATTAGTATTGTTATTAATAAAACAGTTGCATCCTGTTGTTTTTTTTCTTATCTTTGACAGGTAAAATAATAAATATACGTTCACATATATAATAACTAAAATATAAATAATATGAGTAACAACACATTAGATAACACTCAGACCAAAGGAGTGTTTGCCTCAGTGCAAGAATTAATGAGCCAAACACTCAATCCTAATTATTTAAATAAAAAAAGTTCCCTCCCCGATAACTCTATTACGACAGGTTTTCATGCAATAGATAAAATTACAAAAGGTTTTAAAGCAGGTGAATTAGTAACTATAGCTGTACGACCAGGTATTGGCAAAACTTCTTTCTTATTATCTATGATTAATAATATTTCTTTATGCGAAAATCATAGTGTAGGTATTTTCTCTACAGAAAGATCTGGCAAACAATTTATGAAGCGACTGATACAAAGTACTTCAGGAATTTCCATAACTAAAATTAACAAAGAAGAATTAAGTGATATTGAAAGAAATCATGTTAAGTCTATTATTAATAGCATAGGCCATTCAAACATAATTATTGAAGACCAAGTAGGAATAAGTACCGACACAATTGCTGAGAAATCTAAAGAGATGGTAAAGCAAGGCTCAGAAATTATTTTTATTGATTTTCTTGAATTGCTTCATAGCAATAATACTATTGATAGTTGTGAAGATAATGACCTTTGCAATGTTGTAATTGATCTTAAAAAATTAGCTGTAGAAATAAATATCCCTATTGTATTATTCTCTCAACTTAAGAAGCCCGTACAGTATAACAATAAGTACAAATATACTCCTGACTATATTAATGATAATACTGATACTCTATTATTTCTTAATAGACCTAGTTTTTATCATATAAATCAGGTTGAACATAAGGCTGACGATACTGCAGAAATTACAATTGCAAAAAATATCAATATTGGAGATATGCAACTTGCGAAACTTCGTATTATTGAGAGTTTGGGACAGTTTAGCGATTTGAATTAAAAATAAATATTAAACTTTATATAAAGAGGCTAATCTTCATTGATTTTTAGCCTCTTTATTTTTTCACTAAAGATTATGGCACTTATTTCAGAAAAAGAGAATACAGTACAACAGCTAGAAGACATAGGTAGAAAAATGATGATTGCTGCCCGTACTGCACCCAAAGGTAAAGGTAAAAACACTTTAGAGATAATTCTTATTACCGATAGCCAAATTGATGAGCTAGCAGCTACTCTTCATAAATTGGGTGATGAAACCAATACCGATTTTTATCATCGTGATGCTAATAATCTTGAGGATAGTGGTGCAGTCCTACTTATTGGTACTGAGATTAAAACCCTAGGTCTTAATGAAATATGTCAGTTATGCGGTTTTGAAAACTGTACCGAAAAAGAGAAATATCCAAATACGCCATGTGTTTTTAACACTTCTGATTTGAATATTGCAATAGGTTCAGCCATCAGCATTGCTGCTAATCATAGAGTGGACAATAGAATAATGTTTAGCCTTGGCAAAGCTGCTCTTAAAAGAAAAATCTTTAAGAAAGATATTAAAATCGCCTTTGGCATTCCCATTAGTGCCACTAGCAAAAATCCTTTTTTTGATAGGTAAAATATTTTATATATTTGTGGGTAGATTTAGAACAAATTAAAGAAAAATAACGAGATGAAAGATTATATAATAATAAACGGACCAAATCTCAACCTTTTGGGAGTTCGTGAACCAGAGATTTATGGAAATGAGAATTTTGAAGATTTTGTGAAGAAACTTAATTCTGAATATGATAAAATAAAGATTGACTATTATCAGAGTAATATTGAAGGTGAGATAATCAATAAACTTCATGAAGTAGGTTTCTCTTATAAAGGTATTATACTTAATGCTGGAGGCTATACTCATACATCGGTAGCAATAGCTGATGCTATTAGCGCCATAGATACCCCTGTAATTGAGGTGCATATCTCGAATATATATGCCCGCGAAGAGTTTAGAAAGACTAATCTTATCACTTCTGTTTGCAAAGGTAGCATAAGTGGATTAGGTCTAAAAGGGTATTATTTGGCAATTTCTAGTTTTGAACAATAAAAATGAAGAATTATTTCTTTCTGCAATTTACAATTATTAATAGACAACTAAAAGCTTTTGGAATAAATCCTGTTATTGGTCAATTACTAATAATAATTTTATTTTTCGTTTTATCATTCTTGCTTTTCAATAAAACTGAATATGCAGAATATATTTACCTGCTTTTTGCATTAAGCTTTCTATCAAAAATAAACTATAGCAAACGTATTTCTTTTCTAAAAACAATATTCTCCAAACACTCTTTTTATAAAGTACGATTAGTCGAAAACTTACTTATTAGTTTCCCTTTTACTGTAGTTTTATTATATTACGAACTATATCTAACATCTTCAGCACTGCTTTCTTTAAGTGTTTTATTAGTTTTTTTTGAATCCAATAATACAATTTCATTAGTTATCCCTACTCCATTTTACAAAACTCCTTTTGAATTCATTATAGGATTTAGAAACACTTTCTTCCTATTTCCTTTTTCGTATTTCATTCTTTATAAAGCAATTGAGAACAATAACTACAACCTAGCTCTAGCCTCCTTAGTATTTACTTTACTAATAAGTTTAAACTACTACTCAAAAGCAGAGAAAGAATATTTTGTTTGGATAGATAATAAAAGCTCAATGCTATTTATTATCAATAAATTGAAAGTCTCTATAATTCATTCAAGCATACTATCAATTCCATTGCTGGTAATTATATTATTCGCATATAATGATTATTGGCAAACTACGCTATTTGTTCAATTTGTATTTTACTTCTATTTAGCAACTGTTGTTTTAGCAAAATACTCTGCCTACCCAAATAATATGAGTGTACCGCAAGGCTTAATACTTATAGTTGCAATACTTATGCCCCCTGTTTTATTAATTATTATTCCATACTTATATATACAATCAGTGAAAAATTTACAAGATTTATTAAGATGATAATAATTAAGAATCTATCAAAAAGCTATGGCTCCAATAAGGTGCTATCCCACATCAACCTTGAGTTGGATGCTGGCAAAATATATGGAATAGTAGGTAGTAATGGAAGTGGCAAAACTACTTTATTCCGATGCATTTCTGGTTTAACATCCTATAATGGAATTATAGAATCTCAAGAATATGATATTAAAAATAATCTTGGATTGTTGTGCACAATACCTTTCCTATTTGATAAAATTACTGGCAAGGAATATATAAGGTTATTATGCAATGCTAGAAACATTGAAGCTGGAGATATTGATAATAGAAATATTTTTGATCTTCCTTTGAATAAATATGCCGAAAATTATTCCACAGGAATGAAGAAAAAACTTGCCCTAACAGCGATACTAATGCAAAAAAATAAGTTTTATATATTTGACGAACCCTTTAATGGTGTAGATATTCAGAGTAATATGGTTATTAGTGCAATTATTAAAGAGCTTAAAAAGTTAGGAAAAACAGTACTAATATCTTCACATATATTTTCTACCCTAAAAGAATCTTGTGATAAAATATTTCTTCTTAAGGAAGGTAAAATAATTAGAATTGTTAATAGAAATGAGTTTGATTTATTAGAAAACGAAATTAAAAATACAATTATTGACACATCAATTTCTAATTTAAATATCGAATAAATAATACCAATTATGATTCAAACCCGCAGATTAATAAAATGGAATATATTTCTTGTATTCAAAGACGAAAATTATTTACATAGCCTTTACACTTATTAATTCTTAATCCTGTTACATATTTATACTTAATTTGAGAAGTGAATCATAGCTTACCATTAATATAATGGGATTGCCTCCTTGCAGTCGGCTATCCTGAGGGGGGAGCTACAAACTTTATAAAATACGCCATTTATTGAAAAAATAAATGACTATTTTTTGTATCCAATATTTTTTTACTCAAGCGAAAGTTTCCATTAATATTAAGGGATTGCCTCCTTGCAGTCGGCTATCCTGAGGGGGGAGCTACAAACTTTATAAA
>JAOZSY010000053.1:0-4855 GCA_029939445.1 Bacteroidales bacterium | reverse complement strand
ATACGCCATTTATTGAAAAAATAAATGACTATTTTTTGTATCCAATATTTTTTTTGCGCAAGCAAAGCTTGGCAAAAAAATATTGGATACAAAAAATGCTTGTCCATAGGACAAGCATTTTATAAAGTTTGCGGAGAAAGAGGGATTCGAACCCCCGATGGTGTGACCCATAACGGTTTTCAAGACCGCCGCATTCGACCACTCTGCCATTTCTCCAGTGATCATAAATAAAGAAAGACTATTCCTTTATTGCGAGTGCAAAAGTAAATAATTTTCCTTATTAAACAAGTGTTTTATTTACATTTTCTAATATTTTTTAATAATTACTAATATAAGATTCACTAATCATTTTTATTCAATTTAATTAGTGAACAAAAAATAGAATTACTCCTTTGTAAAAGATATAATGTAAGCGATTTAGCATCAATAATTATGATTCGTAATTTTATAACTTAGGAATAGTTTCTATATCACTCTTCAACAATAAAGCTATTAATATTCTTGAAAAAGCAGAATCATCTTTAATGATTACTGCATTTTGCTTTACATCGTTGGCACATTCGTCAAATATTATGATTATTTGATTGAATAATACTTCGGCAATTTTATCAATTTCAATTTTTGAAGAATTTATTTGAGCTTTAGGAAATATCAAATCTTGAACCAAGCCATACTTATTCCTTGCAATTGCCTTTTGAGACTCTTGCCATTGTTCCGATGGTTTTTTTGATAGATTAATTAGCATGTCTATTTTACAATAAATTTCCTTAATGTACTTGAGTTATCATATTTAACAACCAAATAATACACACCACTACCAATATCATTCACATTAATTGGATAGTTATTGCTTAGTTTAACATTTGAATAATAAATAATTCTTTTCCCTAATGAATTTAATATTTCTACAGACACTTCTTTATCAATCAAATTATCATTTGGAACTAAATAAATTTTTTCTGTTGCAGGATTTGGAAACAACTTAAAATCGTTAGTATTAATAAGCACATCACCTACTGAACTTATTAAATCTATCTCTTTCTTAAAAATCCATGGATTACCAGCCACTCCTACACCCAAAATATGCGTACTATCCAGAAAAACAACATCACTAAGCCAACTATCTCCTTGATTTTTATGAAGTTCATGACGTACAAATAAAATATCACCCTGTTCATTAAATACTAAATGAAAGCCTTTTTTATCATTATTGCGATATGTTCCTGATACTACATATTTATTATTAGCTATTTTATTAAGCGTTAATAATGCTCTAGGATAAATATCCCGATTACCTAAATTAATCTTTTTTGTCCATATCTTTTGCCAATTATCATAATCCACAAAAGATATCCAAAGGCTAAATACTAAATCATCATTAACATAATTTCCATGTGATGTTGTTATAATACATTTACCATCCTCTGTATTAATAATATCGAATGATTCTTCCATCTGTTCATCAGCAGAAATTACACCAAGTAAAGAATCTATTCGTTGAGCATTCATATTATATTTCAATAACTTACTACCATTAAACGAATTTGTTGTCAAAAAACAAGAATCCTGCGTAAAAGCAATCTTTCTTCCTGAAAAGCCATTCATAATTATACTCCTAGAACCATAATGATAATTAATTATATTTCCATACCCATCTGTTCTTATTATTAAGGGAAGTTTTTGGTACATTCCGTTAATCAAATTATGGAGAACATTAAAACTTAATAAAAACCCATTATCAGCGGTTCTGCTAATGTTTAATGTATGTGATACACTTTTTAATAAATTAGTATCAGTTATAGGAATATGTTTTTTCCAAAGAGTATCAAAGTTGTAATCAAAAGCTATTAAATAATAGTTTGTATCATTATCAAATGTAAGGTTATAAAAAACAGTATCTTCCCATAAATATGTATTATATAAATTATCATAAGTACCAACCGTATTATTAGAATATGTTTTTTGAAGAATCACATTTCCTAATGTATCGAACTTATAAAACATTTTATTGTAATAAGGATAACCCTCTGATGCTGTTACAACATAAAATTCATTATCATGATTAAATATTGTATTAAATCTTACCGCTTGAGAGCTACATTGAATAGTTGTATCAAATAAAGCATATGTTTGGCCATATACAGTTAAATAAAGCGGTAATAAAAGCATGGTTATAATTAAGCTCTTCATTTTCTTCTGTATTCTTTTTTAGTATTGTTTAATTGATTGATTTTACAATTACATTTCTTACATGCAAAATTACAGATAGTTAAATAGTAAATTATTCTGCGAATTATTACACAAAATCAAGAACATCAAATATACTATTTTTTCACTTATAATCAAATAATAGCTTCATTTATTGGTTGAACTAAGTAAACATTTCCAATAATTCCCTTACTTCAAATCTAGAACTTCCATAACTCACTATCCTTACATCCAATGGTGTATTTTTAAATAGCTCCAAGGATTTGCCAATGGCATCAGTTATCCACTCTATTTTGTTACCAAAGGCTCCACCGCCTACCAAAGTCAGAAATAACTTATTATTCCCTTCCCCATTCCTATCATTGCTTTCATAATTTATTAATGCAGCTCTGAATGTGGCCTCATAAGTTGCCTCTAGCACCAAACGCGCAAATGGCTCCCATAAGTCACTACTAACGTCAGAATAAGCCACTGGCAAGGCAGAACAAAACACCTGGTTTACTGTCTCTTTCCTATCGTTTAAAGTAACTTCTGCATTCCATTGCAAACCAATGCGCAATTTTGATTTTAGATTATCGTATTGCGCAGCAGAATATGCCGACAATAGTTTATTAATATGCATTAGCCCATAATCATTTGCCAGAGCATAACCATTGTTCATTTGCCATAGCTGTGAGTTCTCATTGCCAAGCACAAGGCCTATATCATATAAGCAGTCGATCTGATTATCAGAGCTCTGCCCTATTATACCATTCACATTCACAAAGTAATTTCGATATATAGTAGCGGCACCACAGGCAATTGCCGAAGCCGGTCCCTGGGTAGCGTCATATTCATATATATCTACACCTTCTTCGGGAGTTCGGTGTGGGCCAAGCATCTCCAAAAGATTAAACTGCGAAGCCACCTGAAACATAGCACCAGTATTGGCACTATCGTTATAAAAATCTTGCACATCGCCAATAACTTCAGTAAGTTTCAATTGCGCATCACCTTTATCCAAATATATGGATTGCTCACGAAGCTCTGCCAAAGATGGAACCTCTAAACTACCACAGCTATACGATTTGCCATTCACCAGGGAAGTCATAATACCATCATTAATGCTGATATTCTGTTGAACCTGCTGATGACTTTCTTCGGTAAAGCCAGTTAGTTTTTTGAAGTACATGGGTTTATTGGTTTGTATGTTAGTTAAACTTGCAAGTTTTAGACGTAATTACAGAAAAAAAAACGAAGTCCAAACTAAATAATTTATTTAAGCTTCTTCTCAAAACCATCAAGTTGTTTCATGAAATCTTTTTCAACCTGAGTAATTCTGTTCTTTATCTTTTCTTTATACTTCTCGTATTCTTCATGCGCTTTATCTACCGCATCCTGATGGCTAACCTTCCCTGCATTAAGTAATATTTCCTTATTTGTCATTTTAAGAAAATTATCCAACTGAGCAATCCAATCTGACATATACATAGGAACTCTATCTAAAGCCTGTAATTCAGCAATTTCAAGATAAGCAGTCACCATCCTATTCAAAATATTAAGCTCCTGTTCCGAAAGATAGTTTTTGGCAATTTCAGACTCTTGCTTTGTTGGCACCTCGCCTTTAAATGTGCTTAAACCAAGGTTATCTTTATCCGAATCTACCCTTGAATATACAGTTTCAGCAGCAGTTTCACCATGCGAAGCCCAATGCATTTTATTCTGCACTGTTTTAAAGAATAATTGCGAGTGTTCAGTATTAGGGTCATAATCTATACTTGTGGAATAAATTTCCAGCACTTTACGCCAGAACACTTTTTCAGAAGAACGTATATCTCGAATACGAGCCAATAATTCATCAAAATAATTACCTCCACCAGCTTGTTTTAGCAAATCATCATTCATTGTAAACCCCTTAATCAAATACTCTTTGATTAAAGCTGTAGCCCATTTTCTAAAATGTACACCACGATGAGACTTCACTCTATAACCAACAGAAATAACAACATCAAGATTGTAAAATTTTACACTTTTTGATTGCGTGAGGCCTTTGATAGCACCGTGTTGAGTGGTTGTTCGTAAATTACGAACAACCACTCCTTCATCCAGTTCTCTATCTTTAAAAATATTAGCAATATGCACGCTAATTGTGGCCTTCGATTTCTGAAATAGCTCTCCTATCTGAACCTGATTTAACCAAACAGTTTCATCTTTAAAATGGGTTTCAATCTTAACCTTGCCATCTTCTGTCTGATATATTATTAAAGGATTATTTTCTGTTTTCATAAAATACTATTATTGTTTTTGATTGTTTCCAAATCAAATATTGGATTATAAAGGTAGGTAAAAATTGGGTTACAGAATAATATTATAGATAAAAAATATCTATTTTATAATGCAAGACATTAATTCAGATAAAGTAACTGTAATTGGTTTAGGTGAACTTCTAAAACCTGAGTATTTTTTTAGTTCTTTAATATCAAATTGTACATTATTAAATTTACTTGAAACACCTTCTTTAATTCCATACATCAAGTATAAATCACCATTAGGAATTGTTGGATAATCTTTATCAATTAAGTCTTGCTTCGAATTGATTTCAACACCACTACTGCCCAATTCAAATATCCTACTAGTAATAGTTTCACTAGGACCATGCAGAAGGATA